>NZ_MEBQ01000018.1:0-134454 GCF_001722105.1 Salinivibrio sp. SS3
ATTCCGTATTCCGTATTCCCCATCATCTTCCCTAGGACCTAGGACCTAGGATCCTAGGCCCTAGGATCTCCCTCCCAAATAATCAACACACCATTCTGTAACCAATTTTTCTACTTATATCACAGTAATTTCGTATCTGCCTGTTTTTCCGTTGTCTTACTTTTTTGCATCGTTTAAGTATTTTTCATGCAAAACTCATGCTTTGTCCAAAAAAACAGCAATCGACTGAGTTATGACGACAAAAGCCTTGAATCAATATTGATGATCTATTCAGTTTGCGTAGTATACCAGCCTGCAAAATTCAACATTAGCACCAACAAAGTAGACCATTACGATAAAGTTACAAGATTGTTGTGTAAATGTTGTGCGTTTAACCGTGTGAATAAGCTGATTTTTGTCTGCGCAGTGTGATCAAGCGCTAACATCAACGGGCGGTAGCGTGTCTATTTTACTTATTCCAAGTTGCATTTTTATGCATTTTAAGGGTTGTTGGGAAAAGCAGACTAACTTTTAACCTCAGTGCTTTAATCACAACACGAATACAAATGATAAAGAATATCAATACATTACAAAGTGTTGATAAGAAAGGTTTTAGCTATGAATGTTCTGTTAAAACATGTTTTACCTTGTGGGCTCTTTTTACTCGCGGGTTGCTCTTCTTACCCGGTGTCTGAGGCTAATCGCCACAGTGTTATTCCGGGTCAACCTAATCACGCTATTCAGTATATTCAAGACAAAGAGATCGACGTTGGCAGCCACACGAGTAGCGGAGAGACCTTAACGTTACCGCTTGAAGCAGGCGAGCAAACAGTGGTTGTGCAACAGCGTTATTTCTCAGCCACGGGAACGACATGCTTTGCATTACTCAGCGTCTCGTCGTCGACCCAGTCAACGCAACCTCCTCAATACAACCTCTGTGAGTATCCAAAAGGATGGGGAGTCGTTCGAGCTTTTCGCAATTAGCGCCGTCGTTAAAATCGCAATGACGTTAAGGCCTGTTAGGCCATGGCTCCGCTCCCACTTTCAGAGATTTAGCACGAATGAAAAGACTTATAATTACTCTTCTACTTACTTTATCAGTGAGTACAGTAGCGCAAAGCGCATCACGCAGTGAGTTAATGGCTGCTGCAAAGCAAGCACAAAGCACCTCTGTATCAACCAGTTCGGCTGATGATACGGTAAAAGCCAATTGGCAGTCATCCAACTATGGTCCGGTGCAAAACCAACAAACGACTCAAAAAGACGACGACATACAGCCCTTTGGGTACTCGCTGTTCCAAGGGGGATTTCGTGGTTTGCGGTCTGATGGGCTCAATCCTAACTACCGTATTTTGCCGGGCGACCAAATTACCATTAAAACTTGGGGCGCGTTTGAAATGGAGCGCACGTTACCGGTTGATGCACAAGGCAATATTTTTATCCCCTCTATTGGCCCTGTAAATGTAAAAGGCACGCCAAATAGCCGCTTGAACGCCGTTGTGTCGGGAGCGATTCGCAAAACCTACTCCGATAAAGTACGGGTTTACACCAACCTACAAGGCGTACAGCCTATTTCGGTTTTTGTGGCGGGTTTTGTTGAAAACCCAGGGCGTTATGCAGGGGTACCTAGCGACTCAGCGCTAATGTTCCTTGACCAAGCGGGTGGCATTGATGATCAGCTTGGTAGCTATCGTGAAGTCTCACTATTACGCGATGGCAAGGTAATCAGCCAATTAGATCTGTACCAGTACATGCTAAAAGGGGAGTTGGCTCACCCACAATTGCAGCAAGGCGATACATTATTAGTCACAAAGCGAAAGCCGACTGTCGTCGTAAAAGGCGACATTGGCCGCACGTTCCGTTTTGAACTGAAAGGTGCAAAGACGCTGGGTGAAGAGATCCTGGCACTAACACAGTTGGATCCCGCTGTCACTCACGTACTACAGCGCGGCACGCGCAACAAAGAATGGATTGCGCACTATCTTTCTTTGCAAGATTTTACAACGGCAGAGATTGCAGATGGCGATGAACTCGTGTTTGTTGGCGATAGTAAAGATCAACAAATTGTCGTCAAACTGGAAGGCGCGTTTACGGGGCAGTCAAATTTTGTGTTGCCTAAAAACACGACACTCGCCGAACTCTTGACCAGTGTGCCTGTTGACCCTCAAGAGACCAACTACCAACAGATTTCACTGACGCGCGTGAGTGTTGCCGAGCGTCAGAAAAAAGCCCTTGATGAAAGTCTAAGACGTCTTGAAGCTACTTACTTAGGTGCATCGTCTTCAACCGCAGAGGAATCGGCAATCCGTGTGCGAGAGGCCGAACTAATTAGTCAGTTTGTGCAAAAAGCCTCGCAAGTCGAACCCGAAGGCACCATGGTGGTGACCAACCAAGGCAAATTGACCGATATTCGTTTACAAGACGGGGATGTGATTCACTTACCAGAGCGCAGCAGCACCGTGCTGATCACCGGTGAAGTGTTTGTACCGCAATCTATCGTTTTCACACCGGGTAAAACGGCGCTTGACTACATTGAAGCGTCAGGCGGCTTTAGTCAGCATGCTAACGACGACAACATTTTAATCGTGCGTCAAAATGGTGAGGTTATCTCAGCCAAAGACGCCCCCGTTAAAGCGGGCGATCAAATTCTGGTCTTACCAAAAGCAGGCACCAAAAACTTACAGTTGGCATCGACACTGACTCAAATCCTTTATCAAGTTGCAGTATCCGCCAAAGTGATCATGGACTTGTAATGAGCTATCAACCACGGCACCCATTAAAAGTCTGTAAACACGTTTGGCATGCCCTTTTTATGCGCGAAGCTATGGCACGCATGAGCGCCGATCGGTTCGGATGGAGCTGGATTTTGCTCGAGCCCATCCTACACCTCATGGTCTTCATTGGGGTGCGGCAACTGATGGGGCGGGTGAAATATATTCAAGGAGCGGAATTTATCCCCTGGCTAATCATCGGCATTATCAGCTTTATGGTTTTTCGCGATGCCATGATGCGCACCATGGGGGCGATACGAGCGAATAGTTCGCTATTTGCCTATCGTCAAGTGCATCCGATTGATCCTGTGATCGTGCGTGCCTTTCTTGAATTCACCATTCGCAGCGTCGTTTTAACGCTAATTATTGTGTCATTGATGTTTTTCGGTGGCTATCGCGGCCCCGATGAACCACTGGTCGTGATAGCCATGTGGGTATTGGCGTGGTGGCTAGGACTGAGCTTTGGCCTAGTGCTGTCGGTGGTGGCCACCATTACCGAAGAAATTGAAAAAATCGTAAAGTTGCTAATGTATTCGCTATATATGTTGTCTGGCGCCATTTTTCCTCTCAAAGCTTTTCCATATTCAATACGTGATGTACTGATGTATAACCCGCTGGTACATGTATTGGAATTACTGCGCCACGCGTATTTCCATGGTTATTACATGCTCAGTGGCGTCAGCTTGCTCTACCCCGTGCAATGCGCGCTGGTGGCGAGCCTATTGGGACTCATGCTGCATGTGCGGTTTAAATCAAGATTAATGTCAGCATGATAGAAGTTAAAAACATGTCCAAGCGCTACCACGGTCCGTTTGGTAGCAATTGGGTATTAAAAGATGTGAACTTTACTATTCCCCAGGGCGTGAGCGTGGGTGTGGTAGGAAAAAACGGCGCGGGTAAATCCACTTTGTTGCGATTACTTTCCGGTATGGATATGCCCGACCAAGGCACCATCGAGCGAAAGTGCAGCGTGTCATGGCCAATAGGCTTAAGTGGCGGCTTTCAACGCAATATGACCGGGCGGCAGAATGTGAAGTTTGTCGCGCGTATTCACGGTGATGAAAGCAAAATTGAACGCATTATTCAATTTGTTCAAGACTTTTCCGAAATTGGTGCCGCGTTTGATAAGCCCATTCGCACCTACTCAAGCGGGATGAGGAGTCGCTTATCCTTCGGCTTATCGCTTGCGTTTGAGTTTGATGTTTACTTGTCAGATGAAGCAACCGCGGTGGGTGATAAAAGCTTTCGTGACAAAGCCACCAAAGCTTTTAAAGACCGCATTGGGCAAGCCAGTATTATTATGGTATCGCATAGCGAAGGTATCTTAAGAGATCTTTGCCAAGCAGGGCTATGGATACATAAGGGCAAAGCAATTTGGTATGACGATCTAGAAGATGCGATACACGATTATCATAAGAGTATTAAAAAATGAAAGTAGTTTTTCGTAAGCATTTACAGTGGTTTTTGTGCCTAGGCATTATTCTTGCTGCAGGTATTTATTACGGTGTTTTAGCCACTGATCGCTATGTTTCGCAAGCCAATGTGGTTTTAAAAAGTCCTGAAATCATTCCCACAGGACTGAGCGTGTCATCACTGCTTTCGGGCACATCCGGCGCAGGTGATTTGTTGTTGTTGAAAGAGCATCTAGAATCGGTTGATATGACGACTAAGTTGCAAAAAGATCTCGATCTTCGCAACCATTACGCACAAGAAGACATTGACTTTATTGCCCGTTTATCTAACGCTGATGTACCGCTAGAGCTTTTTCATCAATACTTGCGCAAACGTATAAAGATTGAGTTTGATGACTACACCAACGTATTGCGTATTCGTGTCGAAGCGTACACCCCCGAGATGGCGCAGCAAATTGCCGAAACCTTATTGAAGGAAGGTGAAAAGCATATGAATGCGATGGGGCGTCGCCTCGCGCAAGAGCAGCTAAACTTTATTGAAAAACAAGTAAACACCATGTCGGAGCGTTTACATCAAGCACGTGAAAAGTTACTCGCTTACCAAAACCAGCACAACCTGATTTCCCCAAAAGCAACGGTCGAAGAAACCTTAAAAATCATAGCAGAGTTAAAGGGGCAACTGGCCGTCACACAATCAAAGCGGCAAGCGCTGAGTAGTTTCCAAACCGCGCGCTCCCCAGAAATGCAACGGTTAAAAAGTGAGATCAATGCGCTAGAGTCACAAGTTAAGCAAGAAAAGCGGTTGTTGACGCAAAACAAGGATAATGCCCTTAACCGTGTAACGGCGGAATACAAAACCTTAGAAATGCAAGCCAAATTTGCGCTTGAATTGTATTCGAATGCACTCACCGCACTTGAGACCACACGCGTTGAAACGGCGCGCAAACTCAAGCAAGTGTCCGTGCTGCAATACCCGAGTTTGCCAGAATATTCCACGGAGCCTCGTCGTTTTCACAACTGGGTAGTATGGAGTTTGATGAGCGTTTTCTTTTTTGCGGTTGTCCATCTTGGTCGCAGCATTATCCGTGATCACCGAGACTAATGGCCGATCATGGAGAGTGTTGATAAGGAGCAATTAAACTGGCCGCTGCCCGCTGCACCCTTTAAGCAGCGTTTGGGTCACACTAGTGTGAAGTCTCAGTACTCATTGTTTCGTCTGGCGCTAAACAACATCAAGGCGGTGCAGGACCAGGAATGGACTCATATCCATCAACAGTGGTTGGAGGGTGTCAAGCAACACCAGCTTAGCGTGCTGGGTCTTGATCATGCCTATGCAGATCAACCTAAAAGCGAGCCACGCTCTTATGTGCTAATGGTGATTACCGCACAAGACTTCAACCAAGACTCGGTCGATAAAGCGGCACAATATGCGCGACAGCATAATGCCTACGTCTGGTATGTATTGGTTGATCAGCAATTGCGTATACAGCGCCGCCTACCGAGGCATATAGTCCAAAGTTTTGCGAAAGCACGGCAAAACCACCCCCAGTTTTTGTGGCAGCAACTGGATACTGAGAATCGCCCCATTCACTGGGTAGCCAACGCGAAATGCGTACTGAGTGCTCGGGGTGAACTAATGGTTGAAAGTGCCATGTATGGTGTGCCTTTTGTTGCTTTGGCAGGAAGTGCGCAAACATTGCTTGCAACCCTGAATCATCCGGCAAGCACACACAGGTATGTGAAACATTGGTCAGCCGCGCAAATACAGCCGTTATTATTGGCGACGTGGCTGCATCCAGAAACCGAGATCTATCACCCTGAAACTGGGCAAATCATCACACCATTGGCCGCGGTTTCTTGGTTGGTGTCACAAATGAAGGGCCGACAGCGAACGCCAAGACACTTGGTTGCCTTCGATGTGAACCCTTACTGGCGTCCTTGTTTCCGGGCATTTTTTCAAGGTAGCCGGTTGCGTTTTCTGCACCATGATACGGTAACGTCTGGTATAGAACGCCATGAAACCCAGCTGATTTGGGGGAGCCGAGAGCGCCTTGATGCAGAGCGCCCGATGCTGCGTGTTGAAGATGGCTTTATTCGCTCGGTAGGGCTGGGGGCGTTATTTGCTAAACCCATATCATGGATTGTCGATAAAAAAGGCATCTACTTTGATGCCACGCAGCCCTCTGATCTCGAGCATTACCTTACGACGCACACGTTCACCGAACAGGAGCGTCGACAAGGGCACGCCCTCAAGCAGCAATTAGTGGCGCAATCGCTCACTAAATATAACACCGGTCAAACAACATGGTGTCGACCTGTGACCGACAAACCCATTTGCTTGGTGGTGGGCCAGGTGGAATCGGATGCGTCACTACAACATGGTTCGCCCCATGTGTGCACTAATATCGCGCTGCTAAAGAAGGTTCGCCAGCAACATCCCGATGCCTACATTATTTACAAGCCGCATCCGGATGTGATTGCCGGCGCGCGCAAAGCGGGTGAAAACGAAAAAAAGGCGCAACAGTGGTGTGATCAAATCGAGGCGTATGTGGGCATTGAGCACCTTTATCCGCATGTGGATGCCGTGCATGTGATGTGCTCCTTAGCGGGATTTGAAGCACTTATTCGAGACAAGCGAGTGGTTTGTCACGGCATCCCCTTTTATGCGGGGTGGGGCTTAACAGACGATCAGTGTTTGGTGGCGCGCCGTGGCGTACAACGCACGATCGATGAACTGATTTATGCGGCGTACATTTGGTATCCCTTATACATAAATCCACATTCTGGGTATTACACCACCGCTTTCGATGCCGTTAATGTATTGGCAAACCAAAAACAATCAGGTCAACGCTTTCACCATAAAATAACCGCGTTGGTCGCGAAAACGGTTCGCCAACTCGCAGGGGTGAAATGACAAAGAAAACCATTGCTATTGTAGGAACACTGGCGGAGAGTTTAGTCGGGTTTCGTGGCGAACTAATCAAAGACATGGTAGCCGCGGGCCATACTGTGTATGCCTTTGTTAGCGAAATAACCTTTACTCAACAGCTACGTATTTTAGAGCTGGGTGCCACACCCATTCGCTACTCTTTAAGCCGTTTGGGCATTAACCCGTACCAAGACATAAAAACGATTCATCAACTGTATAAACTGTTTAAGCAAAATCATATTGACGTCTCGTTTTGCTATTTCGCCAAACCGGTTATTTACGGCACCGTCGCGGCAAAATTAGCCGGTGTGCCTTTGCGTGTAACAAAAATTGAAGGGCTGGGGCGGCCCTTTACATTACCGCCAACTGGATTCAGTAAAAAGCAAAAAATCTTGCAAAAAATACAGGTGTTTCTCTATCGCTGTGCACTGCGATTTAGCCATCACCTTTTTCTGCTGAACCCAGACGACAAGTGCGATCTAATTGATAAAAACAATATTAACACCGGCCAAGTGCATTTAATCAACGGCATTGGTTTAAACCTACGTCATTACCAATTTCAACCGTCGGTCACCGCACCGGTGCGTTTTGTATTTATTGGCCGTTTACTTAACGAGAAAGGTATTTGGTACTACCTGCAAGCCGCGCAAGCGTTAAAAGAAGCAGGCTATCGTGCCGAGTGTTGGGTGGTTGGTGCGCCCGATCAAGGCCGTGATGCCGTATCGCCTGCGCTGTTAAAGCAAAAAGTCCATGACGGTGTTATTCACTATACCGGTAAAGTAGACGATGTGCGGATCCCGCTTAAAAAATCATCGGTGTTTGTTTTGCCGTCTTATTACCGAGAGGGGGTACCTAGAAGCACCCAAGAGGCAATGGCAATGGGGCGGGCAGTGATCACCACCTGTAGCCCAGGGTGTAAAGAAACGGTTGTGCACCATAAAAGTGGCTTATTAATTCCGCCGCACGACCCACACGCGTTATTTAATGCGATGAAAATGTATATCGACCATCCCGAATGGATTATCCAGCATGGTGCCATGAGTCACCAATTGGCGCTACACCGCTACGATGTTAAAAAAATTAATAAAAACATCATGCGTCTGATTGGCTTGCATACGGCCCCATTATCTAGCGCTACGCAGAACATGCTAAAGACCAAGCGTGTTAACGAAGCGGTCAAAGAAGCAAGCGCTGAACATATCGATGAATAAATCGTAATTTTGAACCAGTGGTTAGGTGAAATGGAGAGAAAAATGAAAGTCATTGCTAGCACCATAAAGAGTGCCCAATGGCAGGCGTGGCTCAGTCAGCAAACGAGTCCGTTTCCAATTGTGCAAAGTAGTACCAGTGATCACCCTAGCGGCGGCAAGGCGCTGATTATTGCCAACTCGTGTACATTAGCGGATATCGAACAGGACCTAGTGTCGTTTGATGAGGTGATCCTGCATGTTTGGGATGCAAAGTCGACCCTGGCCGATGCGCTGCGTAATGGCGCAGACGATAAGGCAATTGAGGAAACACTGGCAGAGTGGAGGCGCTTCACTAAAGCGCTGCTTGCATGGTTACCCAATCATCAGCACAAGGTGAACCTCATTAGCCATACCCATGCCACGTTTTATGTTGAGGCCTGGCAAGGCTGGCTAACGTCTCTTGGCATCGAATGGCCCGAAGCAATGAGTATGGCGCCGCGTACACAACAAGATGAATACGACATATTCGCGGCTTATTATATCTCGCAGCACCCTGAGTTTGCTCAACTGGAACAACTCTTATTTAGTGTTACTTTGCCGATGAGTGATAACTATCCCACTCTGCCGTTCGATATGACGAGCTTGGCCCAGCAAAGCCAACAAGCCGTCGAACAATTGCGGTATGCGAATAAACAAATGGAAAAGCGTGAACAAGATGTTTCGCAGTTGCAGTATACCCTTGAAGAGAGCAATACAAAGCAGACTAAGTTAACTGGACAACTTGAATCGTTACAAAAGCAACTTGCCGAAGCTGAAAAAGCAAATAAAGCCTCCGATCAGACATGGTCGCGGAAGCTAGAAGAGAAAGAGGCCGCGACGCTTCAATTAGAGAATGAATTGCAGCGAGTCCAAGCAAGCCTTGAGCGCGTTTATCAAGATCAGCAGCAACAAAGGAAGGCGCTACTGACCGAGGTAAAAGCACGACAGACAGTGTTAGCAGAGAAAACGGATCTAGAAAACCAACTGACGGCGTCACAAAAACAAATAAGTCAGCAGCATCGCCAACACAAAGAACAAATAGCGCGCCTCGAAAAACAGCTTGCTCAAGCGCTGCAGGATACTGAACAGCAGAAAAACAACTATGAGAAAACGATCGCAAAAGTTAACGCAGAAAAAGACGCTCAAGCCGTAGAGATGGATAATCTTGCGTGTGAGTTAAGTAAGGTGCAAGCGCGTTTGGAAAATGCATTTGACCAAGAGCAAAAGCTGCAGCAACAGGTCAAGGCGCATAACGTAAAGGTCACCAATATCACCAAACGCCATCGCTTATTGAAGCTGGATTTGGCCAAAGCGGTTGCCGAAAAGCAATCACTAGAAAAACAAATTAATCGTTATCACTCATCGCCGTTGTGGAAAGTGACGGAGCCGGTACGCAATTTACGTCATAGCCCCAAAAGAAAGCGGGCCGAGGCACTAGCTGAGCAAGCACGTCTTATTGAATTGACAGATTTATTTGATAAAGAATGGTATTTGCAACAGAACCCTGATGTTGCATCACAATCTGACTTAGACCCGATCGAACATTACTTGCGGTTTGGTGCGCAGGAGGGACGAAACCCCAGCCCTCAATTTAATACTGAATGGTATTTAAAGACGTATCCCGATGTCGCAGAAAGTGGTGTGAATCCATTGGTTCACTTTATTGAAAACGGCCAGGTAGAAGGACGTCAACCGTCGGCACAATTATTAGAGTATCAACCATGATAAGCCATGGTTAGGCTGCCAATTTGGCAAGGATGTTTAGTGTAAAAATTAATGATTAATAAATAAGGAATAAGAGTGAAAGTATTAACGGTATTTGGTACGCGGCCTGAAGCAATAAAGATGGCCCCTTTAGCCCTTGGATTAAATGATGACGAACGTTTCGATGCGAGGGTGTGTGTAACGGCTCAACACAGAGAAATGTTAGATCAAGTGTTAGACTTGTTCCAGCTAAAACCAGATTATGATTTGAACTTAATGAAGCCAGGTCAGGACCTTACCGATGTTACCAGCGGGATCCTTTCTGGATTAAAGCCGATACTTAGTGAGTTTAAGCCGGATATTGTTTTGGTGCATGGAGATACCGCTACCACCTTTTCCGCGTCGCTGGCCGCTTATTATCAACAAATCCCGGTTGGACACGTAGAAGCCGGTCTGCGTACTGGAAATATTTATTCCCCTTGGCCAGAAGAAGGGAATAGAAAGCTTACCGGAGCAATCGCTAATCTTCACTTCGCACCAACCAATAGCTCACAAGATAATTTATTAAATGAAGGTATCGCAGATAATCAAATTACAGTTACCGGCAATACTGTGATTGATGCGCTATTGCAAGTGGTGAATAAATTTGAGAAAGAGCCAGAGTTATCGGCCCAGTTAGCACAGCAGTTTGCTTTTCTCGACCCAATGAAAAAAATGATCCTGGTAACCGGGCACCGACGTGAAAGTTTCGGCGGCGGGTTTGAGCGGATTTGTCAAGCATTATCGCAAACTGCGGAAGCGCATCCAGAAGTGCAAATTGTTTATCCGGTACATTTAAATCCAAATGTACAAGAGCCAGTAAAACGCTTACTAGCGCACCACGACAATATTCACTTGATTGAGCCGCAAGAGTACTTGCCGTTTGTTTATTTGATGAATCAAGCGGATATCATCCTTACCGACTCTGGGGGCATCCAAGAAGAGGCGCCATCTCTCGGTAAGCCAGTGTTAGTCATGCGCGATACCACAGAGCGACCAGAAGCGGTTGCTGCAGGCACTGTCAAACTCGTGGGCACAGACGTTAACGTCATTACCGAACAACTGTCGCGTTTGCTAAGTAATGAAAGTGCTTACCGCGAAATGAGTCGGGCGCATAATCCATACGGCGACGGACAGGCATGTGCGCGCATTGCCGACTTTTTAAATGCTTGGAACAACCATTAATAATAAGGTTAAAAATGAACTTTGAAACAATTTCAGTAATCGGGCTAGGTTACATTGGTTTACCCACCGCCGGTGTTTTTGCTTCGCGCAAAACAAACGTTATCGGTGTGGATGTCAACCAACATGCAGTAGATACCATTAATCGCGGTGAAATTCACATTGTGGAACCAGAACTGGATGTGGTGATCCAAGGTGCAGTGAAAGCGGGTTACCTGCAAGCAACAACCTCACCAAAGCCGGCTGATGCCTTTTTAATTGCCGTTCCAACGCCATTTTTATCCGATCCTATTCATGGCTCGCACCAAGCCGATCTCAGTTATATCGAAGCCGCGAGTAAAGCAATTGCGCCGGTTTTAGAAAAAGGTAATCTGGTGGTGTTGGAGTCAACGAGCCCAGCGGGCGCGACTGAGAAAATGGCGCAGTGGCTTGCTGAGGCACGCCCTGATCTTTCGTTCCCGCAAACACACGGTGAAGCGTCAGATATCCGTATTGCCCATTGCCCAGAACGTGTACTTCCTGGCCAAGTGGTTCGTGAGTTGGTAGAAAATGACCGCGTCATTGGCGGCATGACGGCTAAGTGCTCTGAAGCGGCGGTTAACTTGTATAACATTATTGTCGAAGGTGAGTGTGTGACGACGACTGCACGCACCGCCGAAATGGCGAAATTAACTGAGAATGCCTTCCGCGATGTGAACATTGCGTTTGCCAATGAACTGTCGATCATTAGCGATAAGCTCGACATTAACGTTTGGGAATTAATTCAATTAGCGAACCGCCATCCTCGCGTGAATATTCTGCAACCCGGCGCAGGCGTAGGCGGCCACTGCATAGCCGTTGATCCTTGGTTTATTGTGGACTCGTGCCCAGAAGAGGCAAAGCTTATCGGTACCGCTCGCCACGTCAATGATGGTAAACCGGACTGGGTGCTTAGTAAAATTAAGGCACAACTTGATGAACTCCATCAGCAGCACCCAGAAAAAAGCCGCTCTGACTTTGTGGTTGCTTGCATGGGGATTGCGTTTAAGCCAGATATTGACGATCTGCGTGAAAGTCCTGCCATGGGCATTGTCCAACAGGTGGCGCAGCTTGGTTGTAAAGTGCAAGTGATTGAGCCTAACATCATTTCACTGCCTAAATCGCTACAGCTCGATAATGTTGAGCTGGTTGGCCTAGATCAAGCTGAAAAAGCTGATATCCATGCAGTGTTAGTTAAGCATCATCCGTTCATGGCTCAAGCAGAATTCTTGCTCGGGCAGCCGCGAGTGATTGATGCCGTTGGACTAACCAATGCGCTACCAACCGCCACACTGCAAGTGCAGGCAAATGCAGAGCCTGTCGCCACCGCTTAAGACAAACAGCAAACCCATTTTATCAAGGCAGACCAGCGTCTGCCTTTTTTGTGATAAAAGAGAAAAAAATGGATAACTTGATTCAGCGCGCCATTGAACTGGCGAGCCAAAAAAAAACGCCTTATTATCCGATTAAACAGCGCCTCGCTTACATGGTAAGTCACGGGCAAAGCTATGCCAGCAATGGCTACGCCATTCGAACACAGACCGTGGCAGAAACACTGAACCAAAATGAAATCGAAACATTTTGCTTTGTCCGCCCAGGCCGTCCTTGGGAATTAAACGACAGCGTTGATTGTGATTACCAAGTCACAGTAGACGGTGTACGCTATTTCCATAGCCCTTGGCTCAATGCGGCGCCAGACAATGAGCAAGCCCATCTTAAGGCCAGTGTGGAGCGTTTTGTCGAGCTTTTTCAAATTTATCGCCCTGCATCGGTATTGGCAGCTAGCGACTACCGCATTGGCTTGCCTGCATGGGTAGCCGCCATGCAACTTGGCTTGCCGTTTTACAATGAGGTGCGTGGCTTTTGGGAGCTTTCAAAAGACGCGCGCGAGCCCGGTTATGCCAGCAGTGAACTAGGCAAAAAAGAGGGTGAACGAAATACGTTTGTTGCTAAGCAAGCCGCCAAGGTTTTTACCCTTAATCAACCTATGGTCGATGAGCTGATTGCTCGCGGTGTTGCAGCGGAAAACCTCTCGATTGTGCCCAATGGCGTTAATACACTTCCTACCCTGCGCGAACCAAGTGCTGCCCTGAAAGCAGCACTCGGGATTAAAACGCATGATAAAGTCATTGGCTATGTCGGCAGTATGGGTGCTTATGAGGGGTTAGAAACCTTAATTGCCGCGTGTCAGCAACTTGTCGACCAAGGCGAAAGCATTAAGTTGCTCTTAGTCGGGGATGATCAAGCTGTAACGCCGAGTACAACGGCTGAAAAATCACACAATGAGAAGTCTTGGCTGATTCAAATGGGCCGCGTGCCGCATGACATGGTGCCAGACTATTACGCATTATTAGATGCGGTAGTGATCCCACGCAAATCGCTCACTGTGAGCCAACTCGTGCCACCGATGAAAGCGATCGAAGCCTTGGCCTACGGTAAGCGGCTGGTTGTATCAGATGTCGCCCCGCTCGCCGAATACGCAGTTAAGTATGAAAGTGTAATCAGCTTTAAATCAGGTAATATCGAAAGCTTGGTAGCTAGTCTGCAGGAGGCACTGAAGTTGCAGGCTCCCAAGCCCCGTAGCGAGCTTTTGTTCTCGGCACATACTGAGCCAATGCTAAGGGCGCTTAAAGTAAAGGAAGGGCTGCAGGGCGGAAAGAGTGAGCCCGTTGCCAACCGAGCACCCGCACAGCCGCCCAAGCCGGTATCTGCACCTAAACCTGTTCCAGCACCGCCTAAAAAGTCAGTTAAAGAAAGTACGCCTATTGTTTTGACGAGAGGGGTCACTTGGCATCGCTTTGACCTAAATGGTGATAATGTCATCCGGGTTCTTAGTAACGTCAAAATCGAAAATGGTAGTGACAAGGCGGGTGTCCTACTTGTAGAGCTATTTGATAAAGAAGATAAGAAAATCTCGCCTGATGAAGTCGGGTTGCCGAAGTCAGAGGTGTTTGGGGGGAGCTTTGTGTACCTTCAGGACACCAAAGGAAAGAAGGCACAGCTGACATTTATCGATACAGCTAAGAGCGTTGCTTATGCCAAGATTGGCTTAACCCTGTTTCAGGCTACTGAGAAAACAAAGATCAGGGTCGATCAATTAGAAGTGAAAGCCACAAAGTTTGCCGATAAAGATGTGGCAGCGCCTCAGAAAGTTAAGAAGCCGAAACATGCTTCTGATTACAAAGTGGCAATTATTGCTGATGAGTTTACAAGCAACAGCTTTTCAGGTGAGTTTCAAGCGTTGCCGGTTGAGCCTGATAACTGGATGGATGTGTTCCAGGATCATCAGCCAGACGTGTTTTTCTGCGAGTCGGCATGGGCTGGCCCTGATCCGGTCAAGCGGCCTTGGCGTGGGAAAGTCTACGCAAGCGTTAACTTTCCTAATGAAAACAGGAAGACGCTGCTGTCGATCCTTGAATACTGTAAAAAAGCAGGCATTCCTACCGTTTTCTGGAACAAGGAAGATCCCACTCACCACAACGACAGGGTTCATGATTTTGTAAAGACCGCATCGCTCTTTGACTATGTGTTCACGACTGCTGAAGAGTGTGTTGAAAGCTATAAGAATAACTACGGCGTGAAAAATGCCTTTGCGTTGCCTTTTGGCACGAACCCAAGGTTGTTTAACCCGATAGAAAATGGCAAGCGGACAGACCATGTCGTCTTTGCGGGTAGCTGGTATGAAAATCATACTGAGCGCTGCAAAGAAATGAAAAATATTTTGGATCGGTTGGTTGATGGTGGGTTTAAGCTGGATATTTACAACCGCTACCATGGCGATTCTGACCCTCTGCATATTTGGCCCGAAAAATATAATCCATACCTACTTCCTGCCAAGCCGCATCATGAAATGCCTGAGGTTTATAAGTCGAGTGTCTATGGACTAAACTTTAATACGGTGACAGCTTCATCGACCATGTTTGCCAGGCGAGTGTTTGAACTTATGTCGAGCAATACGCTGGTTGTGTCAAACTACTCCAAAGGTGTCGACCAAATGTTTGGAGACCTAGTTGTGTTTCCCGACCGCGACCCGGAGCGGCTGAAGTCTCTTACTCAGGATGAGGTCGACAGCATACGCCACACGGCCTTGCATGAGGTGCTGGAAAAGCATACTTACAAGCAGCGTTGGCGCAATATCTTGCAAGCGGTTGGGCTGCCATTCGTAGAAAACGATACGACACTGACTTTCACCTATGTCGTTAAAGAAAGGCAAGAAGCCCTATCAGCGATTTCATGGTACCAGCAGTATGGCATGCAGTTCTTAGATTCACGGTTGCTTCTAGTGGCCGATATCAGCATGGACCCTCTCGACGTCGCCAAGTTCTACCAGGAATTTAATCGCTTTGGCGTTTCGGTCACCTCGATGCTGCACGCTGAAAAATATGCAATACCTGATCGCTACCGGCCATTGGAAACCTCTCATTTTGTAGCGCTGCGCCCTGGTCAAAGTGCCGATGCCGGACAGATAAATAAAGGAGCACTGCACTTACAGTACATGACAGAACATCTCGTGGCGCTAGCAGAGCAACCTGGTCAACGGCATAAGACTGCACCAGCGACTGCCAATGCCATTGTGATGGGGAGTGCAAGCCAGTTTATAGATTGGATGCAGCGCCAAACGAATAATTCACTTTCTACCGTATACTGGGTGTGATATCATGCTAGTTTCATTTGTTATTCCTTGCTTTAACGCCATCGATAAAGTTGGACGCTGCATGGCGTCGCTAGAGCGGCTGAATTTTGACCCTAAGAAGTATGAAGTGCTGTTCATTGACGACTGTTCAAACGATGGTACGGATGAGCTCATCAAGAAGGCTTGTGATGATGTCGAGCACTGGCACTTTATTCAGCTCGAAAAGAACAGTGGCTCTCCCTCCCGGCCCCGTAACAAAGGCATAGAGAAGGCGAGTGGCAAGTATATTTATTTCCTGGACTGCGACGATGAAATTCTGCCGAATGCTTTAACCGAACTGACTCAGCTAGCTGAGCAGACGCAGGCCTGTGTGATCCGTTCGGAGCTTTTGGCAGAGGACGGAAAGCAACGGAAGCGCATGAATCAAATCGATGCATGGCACGGGGCACTGTCCAAGACGCAAAGAGCTGAGCTCATCATCCAGAAGCAGAGCACCGTGCCTACAAGCTTGATCAACGCTGAGCTTCTTAGAACGCATGATATTCGTTGGGCCGAGCATCTGCGAATGGGTGAGGATACGGTCTTCCTCGCAAACGTTCTAGCACATGCCGAAGTGATCGAGTACCTTGCTTCGCCAACGTATGTCTATTTCAAGATTCCTTCGATGACGCCTGCCAGTACTCAGCGCTATGGGCGGCGTGAGCTGACGGATCACCTTGAAGTATGGTCGACAACACAGTGGCTGCTTGAACCGTTAGGGATTAACTATATCGCGTCCCGTCTGAGCGTGGGCTTGAGAGTGGCAATCGAAAACCTAATTTTCAAAAATCGGGGCGACGTCGATGAGGCTACATTCAGTGCGTTTTCAAGGTTTGTAAATCACCACTGGCCAGTGCTTAAGAAGTTCAACTATTCTAAGCGTATAAGCGATATTTTGGCTTCAGTGAAATCTGGCTCATTTTCAACATTCTTGAATCTGGCGAAGCCTAGATTGCTTATTGCTGGCCATGACCTTAAATTTATTAAAGATGCTACCCCTGAGCTAAGTCAGAATTTCGATATCCGATTTGATGAGTGGAAGGGGCATGCGATCCATGATGAAGCGCAAAGTCGTGAATGCCTAGAATGGGCGGAGTATATTTGGTGTGAGTGGCTGCTCGGTAATGCGGAGTGGTATGCGAAACATAAAAAACCTCATCAACGTCTGGTATTAAGAATGCACCGTATGGAGCTGGCACGTGACCACGGTGCTAATATGGATGTTGATAAAGTTGATGCTGTTGTTGCAGTATCAACCTACTTCTTTGAACGACTTCTAGAAAAATATCCCAACATTCCTCGCCATAAAGCACGTTTGATGCACAACTATGTGCGTGTGGATGACTACGATACTACCTGGCACTCTAATCGACTTTTCACGCTTGGTATTATCGGTATTCTTCCTTCACGCAAGGGCTACAAAAAAGCGCTAGAAATACTGAATGAACTGAAAAAGTACGATAGTCGATTTAATTTGAAAGTCTTCGGGAAGCGGGCTGAGGACCTTGCATGGGTAGCAAAGAATCCAGTTGAAATGGCCTACTTCACTGACTGTCAAGCCTACATAGAAGAACATGGGCTGCAGGGTTCTGTAGATTTCGTAGGCCATGTAGATATAAAGAAAGAGTTGGCGCGACAAAAAGTAGGCTACGTTCTTTCGGTCAGCGACCCTGATTTGGACTTTCCTGGTCCAGAAAGCTTTCACCTTGCTATAGCCGATGGATTTTCTGGTGGTGGAGTTTCTCTAGTTAAGCATTGGCCAGGTGCTGAGTATATTTGGCCTCAAGGCTGCATCGTAAAAAGTCAAGATGATTTAGTGAGAAAAGTGGTTAAGTTTCAAAATCAGCGACTCGATTTGCCTGAAACCTCTAGTCTAGGTGCGCAGTTTTTAAAAGAAAATTACGATATATCAAAATTTGCAAAAGATTTTAACGAAATTTTTCTGGAGCTTTTATGAAGGTTTTTTCCTCAACGCCGCTTGAAAAGTCACGCTGGCCTTGGCCAAAAATGGACACTAGAGAAGTTGCCGAACGCGCTTTAGTAAACGATATTTTTATGCCCAATATTGGCTATGTCAATATCGGAGATGTTAATGCCTGGAGTACAGAGCTTGGTGGCGCCGCAAATTCAAAAAAACTATGGGTCAACTCTCTTGTGACCCCACACGCATGCCTTGCTGAGTCGGAAGGTAAGAGTGAGCATGAATATTTCAAAAAGTCAGTTGAGCTAATTAAAGCGTACCTTAGTCAGTATGACTCTGGCCAAGGCTTATTCGATATTGCATGGAGAGACGAACATGCGGTATCTAACCGGCTATTTGTTCTTTGTGCATTCATTCACCTCCTTATTGATGTTGAAGAAGCACCATTATCGCAGCTCGACCTTTTGTATCACGCTGAAAGGCACGCTCAGTGGTTGTCCCATGATGAGCATTATGTCAAAAACAATCATGGCGTGATGATGGATTTATCCTTGGCTCAATACTCCGTTCTGATACGCTACATTGACCCAAAGCTGTCGGATGCTTACTTGGAGGTCGCGCTCAGGCGACTTGGCATGATGCTCAATGATACATTCGACACTCAAGGTTGCTGTACTGAAAATAGCCCCACCTATCACTTCGTCAATTATTCGCTATTCCTATCAATTTTTTCGTTCTTAAAGGAATATGCAAAAGAATTTGATTTAGATGGGTGGGAAGAGACTCTTGAAAAAGCCAAGGCTGTTGGTGCTCTCTTTCTTCGTCCAGATGGTACAATCCCATTAATTGGGGATAGTGAGTCCAAGCCTGGCACTTTTTTCCCGAATGTAGAGCCAGAGCTTTCAAGGGGAGTTGGGTATTATCCTGAAGCAGGTTTATTTTTACTCTCTGATGATAACATTCATTTTACATTTCGTGCTGGTGGAAGAAAGTTTTCACACCGACATGTTGATGACTTGAGTATAACTCTTTGGTATGCTGGAAGTGACTTTGTTGTTGATTCAGGTCTTTATAACTATGACACTACAGATAAATTAAGGCGGAATATTATATCAAGTAGATCTCACAGTGGCTTATATGTAAAGTCGCAAGAGCAAGTTCTTTTTAAGAACTTTGACAGCCCTCGGGATATGTCTGGCTTTTCATCATGTGAAAATTTAGGACCATTAGGGGTTAAGTGCTCAGCATCTCACTTTCTTTCCAAAGAATGTGATGTTCATAGGTCATTGTTTTTTAAAGATAATGTGATTTATATTTACGACAGTTTTAATTCAACATTGGATCAGGAATGGCGTTTTCAGCTTGTCTTACACCCTGATGTTGAGGTTAGTCTTGGTGAAAATAATTTAGATGTTGTTTTAACGCACTCGGGAAAGACTATTGTAGTGCACTGTGACTCAGGTGGGGAGGGGATGAAAGTTGACCTGGAAAGCATCAATTATTCCGATCGTTTTATGAAGTTGATAGAAACAACTGTTGTAGTGGTTTCTGGAGTAAGCAAAAAATTGGCCCTTAATACATCAATTTCTTTAGGATAATTTTTGGTAAGTTTGGGTTCTTGATGTATTTCTTTGATAGCATGGCTTTTTGTAGGAGTAAGATATGCTCGAAAAGTGGCTAGATGTATTTGGTGATCTCTTGGATGACTTTGTCCCCAAAGCCTATTTAGTTTATGAAAAATCTCGGGAAAGTTATTTGAATGATGATCTTGTTACCGCGAATAAACTAAAAAGATTAAACTACTTGCTGCATAATTCAGAGGTGCCTTATACAGCTGAGATTGGTAAAAATCCTGTTTTTGCTTACGGAGGGATAGGAGTCATTATTCATGCTGACGCAAAAATAGGGCAGCGTTGTAATTTTGGATCGTCGGTAACTGTAGGTGGGGATAGAAATGGTGTTCCTGTTATTGGTAATGACGTATATTTGTCTACAGGGGCCAAAGTTATTGGAGGAGTTAAAATTGGGGATGGTGCAATTATCGGTGCTAATTCTGTTGTTTTGACTAATGTAGAACCATTTTCGGTAGTTGCTGGAGCACCATCGAAGCTCATCTCTGAGGTGAATATTGATAATTTTGAAAAATATTCTGGTTTCTATTGGTGTAAAGGTGACGATGAAAAGATAAAACGCTTTAAAGAGTGGTATTTTATAAAGAAAAAGTTTCGCATGCCTTAAATATAAGTTTCTTAATTCTTCCAGATGGTTTTGATTGGTGGTTTTTGAATTATCTTTTCATTTTAAAAATGGTGGGTTCTTGGAGAGTATTGTTTTGAGAGTTCGAACGGCTAATATAGCTTTATAATAGTACTACTGTCTTTTGTGTATATACTATGTATGGCGCGGATTCAACCGCGAAGTGCAACACTCTCATCTGCAGCCTGACATAACTTGTTAAAGATAACGCTAGGCTGCCTAAAACCAAGACATTTTCTTGGTCGAGCATTCAAACGGGCCACTGCTTGCATCACCTCTTCTTCAGTGATTTCACGCAGGTCAGTGCCCTTGGAAATATACTGCCTGAGCAGCCCGTTACTGTTTTCGTTTAAACCTCGCTCCCAGGATGAATAAGGGTGAGTAAAGTAAATGTCTGTCTCTAATGCCTCGGCTATTGCCTTGTGTCCGACAAATTCTGAACCATTATCTGCTGTGATTGAGTGCACATGCGCGGCGTACGGTCGAAGTAGCTCAATGGTAGGTAGCATCACGGACAGCATCAGCGCTTTTGCTGCTCACCTGTTTTACCAAGTAAAAGCGCCTGGTTCGTTCCGCAATAGTGATAAGCGCGCCTGTGCCGTGTTTGCCCAAAACAGTATCGATTTCCCAGTCACCAAAACGCTCACGAGTATCAACAATGGCTGGCCGCTCATCGATAGAGACGGGGTCTGGTAACACATAGCGCTTGCTTGTTTTGCCCTTGCGATAGCGTTTGTGCCCTTGGCGCAATGACTTATACAGTTTGCCGCCAGACGCTTTATCCGTTGCCACATATTGGTAAATCCATTCATGGCTGACAGGCATGCCCAACCGCGTGCTCATATAACTAATCTGCTCTGAGCTCCAATCAACGTTCAGGCAGAGTTTAACAAAGTCGATTGTCATCGAAGGGGTGCGCATTTTGGCGGCATATATACATCGACTTGTCGCTAGCTGCTAAGCTTGAGCGGGCTCGTAACGGCCGTCTGGCAATCGGTTCCTACTTAGCTCTCTCGATATTGTTGATTTTGACTTACAAAGGGTTTCGGCAATGACTGTTTGTGAACAGCCACGGGCCAAAAGGACAGAAATCTGGTATCGTTGTCCTTCGGTCAACTGCTGGTAACTCATGGTAATCACGTTTTGATTTTGGCGATGAGAAGCGTACCACTATCAGCAGTTGACTTCCTCTCGCCAGTTTAACCATGAGTGTTGCACTTATTATCTGAATTCAGGTATCGCACAAGGAACAGTAGACAAATGAATTTTTTGATCTCTGTGTTTTTTAATGCTCCCCAAGGTGGTCTTCATGAAAATGTGCGCTTCACTGCACAGCGCTTATTAACGGAAGGTCATAGTGTTAGTTTGATCTGTAAATCGGGCCCCTTTGCCGATCAAATGGCCGAGATGGGTGTTGGCGTGTTTAGTACTGACTTCGCGATAACGGACTTTAGGCGTGTGTTTGAGCAGATTAAAGCGGCGCATCAACAAGCGCCGTTTGATATTGTTCATGCCCATCCTTTTTCATCTCGTCAGCTTGCTGTCGTGGTAGGCCAGTGTTTAGCCGTGCCTGTTATTGAGACCATACATGGCCAATATTTAGATCAGCTACCGAACACAATAGCCCAGTTAGACGCTGTGGTATGTGTATCGGAGGGGATTAAACAGTACTTATTCACTGAGCGAAGTGATTTACCGGCAGAGAAGTTCTTTGTTGTACCCAATGTGCCTGATGTTACACAGTTTAAATACATCGCGACGCAGTCGTCTAACGCTCATAAAGGTAAGGTAGTCATTGCTCTGGTGAGCCGCCTAGATAGGGATAAACAATTTATTCTTGATCTGTTTCTAAAAGCGGTTGACTATGCAGCCCAAAATTATCCGGGGAAAATACATTGGCAGATTGTCGGCCAAGGTACAGAAGCCGAGACATTTTTAGCACAATTGGCAGAGCTACAAGGCGAAAATACGGTTGAGTTCAGCGGTTGGCTGCAGGGCAAAGACTTGCAAAAAGCCTACTGCGCCAGCCATGCGGTGATTGCGCCCGGGCGCTGCGCGATTGAGGCACTAAGTTGCGCCATACCCGCTATTGCCCTCGGCAGCAAAGGCTATATTGGATTGGTAGACGAGCAACGATGGCAAGCAGCGTTATATAGCAACTTTGGTGGGGTTGGTCAGCGTGAACAAGGCTATCAATCTGGCCGCATAGAAGCTGATATTGATAGATTGATGCAATCGGCGAAATACCGACGTCAGTTAGGGCGGTTCGGGCGCCAGCTCGTTCGTTCTTTTTTGTCTGCGAAACAAGCGCACCAAACGATGAAGCAAATATATCAAACCGTGGTTCAAGCGCGGAAAATGACACCACTCACGCCTGTAGCGGAGCAAGCGTTTTTAGCGTTGCAATGTGCGAATGTCAATTTCTTATATACAAAGGATAAGCGATTAGCTGTATCGCTAGAAGGTGACTTTCCAGAGAGTACACAATTTGCTTGGTATTTGCATAAAAAAGGTGGGGGAGTGCTTGAAAAGCAATTTTACACATCGCAGCCTCACACCTACTTTTCTCCGTCAGAGCCCGGTGATTACCGGGTTCAATGTTATTTAAAAAACTCCATTGAGAAGATAAGCTTTTTTACTGAATCTATTTCGGTCTCTGCTTCGCAACTTAAAAAACAATAGTAAGGAAAAACCTATGAACGTCAGTGCGGTAATATTAGCTGCGGGAAAAGGTAGCCGCATGGTCTCGAGCTTGCCAAAAGTACTGCACCCCGTAGGCGGTAAACCTATGGTGGCGCATGTGGCTAAATCCGCGCGTCGTTAACAGTTGGTATAGGAAACAAGTAAAACATGGCTAGACAATATTTTGGTACGGATGGTATTCGCGGTAAAGTTGGCACGTCGCCGATCACACCAGACTTTGCATTAAAGCTAGGTTGGGCCGCAGGGCGGGTACTAGCCCGCATGAGGACGAAAAAAGTCATCATCGGTAAAGATACACGGATTTCGGGTTATATGCTTGAATCTGCATTAGAAGCGGCCTTTTCGCTACAGGTATCAACTCTGTGATTACTGGGCCATTGCCAACGCCTGCGGTGGCGTATTTGACGAAAACCTTCCGAGCAGAAGCGGGCGGCGTGATCAGTGCGTCTCATAATCCGTTTTCTGATAATGGCATCAAGTTTTTCTCCTCAGAGGGCGAAAAACTGCCTGATGATGTGGAGCTTGCCATAGAAGCTGAGCTGGCGAAGCCCATTGAATGTGTTGTATCAGATCAGCTGGGCAAAGCGTCACGTATGCATGATTCAGCAGGGCGATATATTGAATTTTGCAAAGGCATGTTCCCGACACAGTTAACCCTAGAAGGCATGAAGATTGTTGTCGATTGTGCCCGCGGCGCGGCGTATCACATCGCGCCAAATGTGTTACGGGAGCTGGGTGCGGAGGTTATCGCAGTTGGTTGTCAACCAAACGGCGTCAATATCAACTTAAAATGTGGTGCAACGGATTTAGCACTGCTTCAAGAAACCGTACTTGAACATAGCGCTGATCTAGGTATCGCCCTTGATGGCGATGGCGACCGTTTGATGTTGGTCGACCAATATGGCGCTGCGGTCGACGGCGACCAAATCTTGTTTATTATTGCTAAACAACAGCTTACACAAGGCACGCTAAAAGGGGGAGTGGTTGGCACGCAAATGTCGAACATGGCACTCGAATTAGCGATGGCTGAGTTGGGCGTGCCTTTTGTGCGTAGCAAAGTCGGCGATCGCTTTGTCATGGCTGACCTAGTCGCCCGAGATTGGATGTTAGGCGGTGAAAGCTCAGGCCATATCATTTGTCGAGATAAAGTCACGACGGGGGATGCAATTATTGCCGCTTTACAGGTGCTAACGGCATTACAGGCTTTAAATCAGCCACTGGATGCACTTGCCGCCGAAATGCCGATGCTACCTCAAACATTATTAAATATTCGCTATGCGCCTAACTCACAACCGCTAGATAGCGCTCAGGTTCAGCAGTGTGTGGCAGATGCGGAAAATGCCTTAGCAACTCATACAGATCAACCTAAAGGCCGTGTTCTTTTGCGCAAATCAGGCACTGAGCCATTGATTCGAGTGATGGTTGAGGCGAAAACTGATCAGCAAGCCACTCAGTGGGCAAAGCATATTGCGGAAGCCGTGGAGGCTTTATAAACCTCCATTCATTTTTAACTGTAAGTAATGACTATGATTAAGAAATGTTTATTTCCTGCCGCCGGTTATGGAACCCGTTTTTTACCGGCGACGAAATCCATGCCTAAAGAAATGATGCCTGTCGTCAATAAACCCCTCATTGAATATGGCGTCGATGAAGCGATTCAAGCGGGAATGAGTGACATGTGTGTGGTTACTGGCCGTGGCAAACAGGCGTTGATGGATCACTTTGATAAAAATTATGAGTTGGAACATCAAATTCAAGGCACGAGCAAAGAAGTTCTATTGGATGATATCCGTGAATTAATTGACTCGGCAAACTTCACTTATATTCGTCAGCGTGAAATGAAAGGCCTTGGTCATGCTATTTTAACCGGTCGCCCGTTAGTGGGGGACGAGCCGTTTGCGGTTTTGCTGGCGGATGATTTATGTGTGAATGAGCAAAAAGGCGTGTTGGCACAAATGGTTGCTTTGTACAATCAGTTCCGTTGTACCATTGTAGCCGTGCAAGAAGTGCCGGAAGATCAAGCTCATAAATATGGTGTGATTTCCGGCCAGGCCATTAAAGATGACTTGTTCCGTGTCGACGATATGGTTGAAAAGCCAGAGCCGGGAACGGCGCCAAGTAACCTAGCAATTATTGGCCGCTACATATTAACGCCAGATATTTTTGAGTTGATTAAGCAAACCGAACCGGGCAAAGGTGGCGAAATTCAAATCACCGATGCGCTTCTAAAACAAGCCCAAGCAGGTTGTGTGCTTGCTTACAAATTTAAAGGTGAGCGTTTTGACTGCGGTAGCGTGGAAGGTTACATTGATGCAACTAACTACTGCTTTGAGCAGGTGTATAAAAAAGATCATAATACCCCGATTTCGCAACAACCTACCGTTAAGGTCGCACAAGGCGAACCGGAAGCAGAAGCCGAGTAATCAACGAGCATGGGGCCTAGCCGCTTCGGCGTCTTGCCTCATGCGTGCCGCGACCGAACTGCGTTTTTGCAGAGTTCCATTAACGTGCAACGGATGTTGCCCCAACATAGTGTTAATTCTATGCAGTATCAAACCTTTCCCGGTGTTAAGGGAGGGTCTAAATCATTAGACAAACTAGCCGCGCTTCGATTACCTGATTTACACCAAAAGCGATTTTTAGATGTCGGGTGTAATGAAGGTTTTTTTTGTGGTTACGCGCTGTTTGAAGGCGCGAACCGTGTTACAGGGATAGACCAATCACAAGAAGCGATTGGACGAGCTGCATTGCGGTTTCCCGAGGGTCAATTTCTGTGTCAATCGTGGCAAACCTTGCCAGAAGGGCCTTTTGATGTCATCACCTTGTTATCTGCATTGCATTATGCGGATGATCAAGAGGCATTGATTCATCAAATTATGCAACAGCTTGATCCCCAGGGCGTGCTCGTGCTTGAAATTAGCATTGCGCCCGGGAGTAAAGATGCATTTTTGCCGGTAAAACGTGCAATTGATGAGCGCTTATTTCCTACACGGATTAAGCTTGGCAGTATGCTCAAAGACTATGCGTGGAAAGTAGTCGGCCACAGCGTTAAACAAGCTGGCGATCCATTACAGCGTTACGTGGTGCATGTACGAAAATGTCGCCCTTATGCGTATTTGCTGATGGATAAACCCGGTACAGGTAAAAGCACTATCGCACGGCGTTTATTTGAGCAAACCGACATGGTCACCCTGTCGGGCGATCAATGCTACTACCGAATTAAACAGCAAAAAATCGCGTGCAGCCCCGAGATACAAGCGATTGTTGACGAGCTTTACACCTCGGCAACGATTGATAAAGTGACGAAGAAAATATTTGAGCAAGGCCTGCACCAAGAGCTTGTCTCCATATGGAAAGAGCAGGCTGGTTTTGCCGACTTTGCATTGGACTCCTTTGTCCCAGAGTCATCTCGTGCCGATATTGCTCAGGCGTTTTTTGACAGTGGCTATTTTCCGGTAGAACTACAATGGCCACAGGCTCACACATTAGGCGTGCCATCACGGACGCCAGAACGAGCTGCTGCGTATGCAAAGTACTTAGCAAAAACCTCACTGAGTGAGCAAGCTAAATGTGTGCGTGTCACTCGCCAGCTCCCAGAAAAGTGGCGTGATCGCTTGTGTTTTCACTTAGACTCGCCCGTGAATAATCAGCTGATTGTTGAAGATAACACAGTTCGGTTTTCTGGATGGGCCGGCTGGCTTGATGAAACGGATCGTGAATTGCAGTTAGTGGTGAGTCAGGGCACCAAGCGTGAAGCGTTTAACTTTTCCCGTGAGCGAAAGGATGTGTTGGCGACCTTGTTTCCGGATCAAAACTATCCGTCGCCTTATTGGCAGCAATCGCCGTGTGGTTTTAGTGTGAGATACCAGTTAGACGAAAAGAGTGATGAGCCCGTGCTGTTGTCGTTGCAGGCAGATAGTCACTGTGTGCCTATTGCCACGATTCAATTAACAGTGTCACGTGGAGAACAAGCAATGTCAGATAGTTACCAACAGCGCGCGAAGCGTTGGCTAAAACGTTGTCTGACGCAGAGTTAAGTCGTTGTTTAAAATCAGTACTTGATGGTACGCGCCAAGCATCGCTTGGCGTTTTTTTCTGAGCCGGCGCCTAAACCTTAGTCGTCTCTATCAATGCAGTCGAGGGTCCGATTAAACGCCGTTTTTCCGAGGTTTGTTCTCCGTTAGAACCCTTGCTTTTTGCTTGTTTACTCATACTAAAGTATTAGCCTTTGACCAAAGTATTAGTCTTTGACCAATGCCGTTTTGTGGTGGGAAATGAACAAGTTGCTGTTCATTCTGTATGGATTAGTGGTGAAGTGGCACTCGATAATCCGATAGATCAGCGACCAATATTATCTGAGGTCAATGAGATATTTTTTGGTGATAAAGAAATCAATAATCAATGGCTTATGGATCTATTCTCTGGATGAAAAGTTAGATATGTATTTTAAAACAAACACTTATGATATTTTTATTTTGTGATAAAAATACCAATACACATATGTCAGATATTTTGGATAGTTTGGTTTTTTGATTGATAAATAAGGATAATTACCTGTAGCCGCCGCGTTCTTTTTTAATAAATAAAAATATCAATAATAATTGCTGCCTTCATTTCTGTGTACTAATACTTTTATAAGTACACTGAAAGAGGCAGCAGTTATGAAAGAATTCTTTCGGTTATTGCAAGTGTGTAGCTTTAGTTTTTTTTTACTCGCCTGTAATGGCTCGAGCGATTCCTCCTCAGAGGACACCCCCTCCGGACCGGGCTCCTCAAACCCGGTAACGTCTGCGATTGTGGGTATGGCGATCGATGGATACCTTGAAGGTGCGACCGTTTTCCTCGACTACAACTTTAATCATACTCTCGACGATAGCGAACCCAGTGTCTTGACGGAAGCGCAGGGGCGTTTTTCGGTTGATCAAGCCGCGCTGGAAGCATGTTGGCAGTTTGTGCCTGTTGTGGTGAATGTCCCTGTCGGTGCCTTCGACTCAGACTATGGCGAAGTTACACGTGCTTATCAGCTTGTTGCAACGCCCCAAGTGATCCGCGAGCAACGCCTTGGTGAGCAGCAAGCAAACGACCTGGTCGTGTCGCCTTTCACCACCTTGATATGGCAGCAAGCCATTGCAGCGTGGCAACGTACTCAAGGCACTGAACTCGATTGTGACTCAATGCGCACGGACTCTGATACTCGCGAGCAATTGGTGAGCTTGCTCGACGAGGCGGAGTCAGACATTCGCGACACTTACAGTCTCTCGACCGAACAGCTTTATAACGACTTTATCGAGAGAGGGGATAGTCGTACGCACAATATTGCTCAGCAATTTGCTATTGGGCTTCAGCAAGCGTATGCCGAAAAAGCGCAACTTGAACAGCAATATCCTGAATTATCAGAGGTTACGCGTTTATATTTGCCCACCGTTACACAGGGTGATGGCCAAATCGGTGGAAAATGGTTACGTCATGACTTTGGTGTTGCGGAAAATAAACAGATGCATCGGGTATCAGAGGTGTCTGGCACGTTTGATGCGATTACCAAGTCCGTATCTATCTATCAGCGGGGTGTAGAACTCGTTGGTGAGGTGCGGCGGCGTGTAGCTATCCAAGCGAATGGCGGTTCGACGTGCACGGTGTCGGTTGAATACGGTGCAAACTGGCAAGCGAGCCACTACCGCATCAAAGGCAGAGCGACGACGGATTTTGATGAGGCACAAGGGCGTTGTCCGTTGCCAACCAGTGATGCCAGTACGTTAGCGACGCTTGAGGTTGATGTAGAAGCCGATGTGTCATCGAATCGCTCGTATGCGAGTGAGCATACATTTTCGCCAGGTGAGAATGTGATTGTTGATGAAGTTTGGCAGCGGATGCATGGTAGCGATGCTCCCATCGTGGTGGATTTGTCGCGATTAGACTTTATTGAGCCTGCTTTGTCTTTCCCTGAGGGGTACGGTGCCGATACTTGGACGCGCTCAAGACGCGATATTGTCAGTGATAGTGAGCAATTAGAGCTTAAACGCTTCGACAGTGGTTTGTGGGTTGAAAGCCGCTTGAGTGATGATGAGGTGACGGCGCTACGGTGTGGCCCTGAATTTGATCTAGTGGCCGCTGAGTCGTTGGCTGAGTGTTATCAGCGTTTTGGTGTGCCCGTTTTTAAAGAAACGTTTGATGGCAGTTTGTCTGAATTTGCCATGGACTTGTTTGATAAAGAGTTGGTTGAACGTACTGACACACGGGGCGCGAATAATTCAACCGGCATTCAAGTGCACTATGAAGGATATGAGCGTGGGAGTCGTCGTGTGTTAGATAAACAAGACCTGCCGCCCGCTTCTCGTTATACATTGAGTTTTAATGTCGAGTTTTGTGAAGATTTTCAGTTTGTACGAGGTGGAAAACTCCACGGTTTAGGACCATTACGTGCCATTACTGGCGGACGAGAAATGACTGATGAAGGTTGGAGTGTGCGTCTGAGCTTTGGTGCTACCGGCACCTTATCCACCTATATCTATCATCAAGATATTCCAGGGACCTATGGCGACTCTTGGCGAGTCCCCAACTTTACCTTTACCCCCGGTCAGTATTACCACTTGCAGTTAGTGGTACAGGTGAACCAACCCGCTTCAGCATCTAATGGTGTGGTAGAAGTTTGGATTGATGACGAGCAACGTATGGTGGTTGATAATTTACGATTACGCGCCAGCGATGGAACAGACAGTTATATCCAGCATTTGCTATTTAGTACCTTCCATGGCGGGAGTGATGAAACCTGGGCACCCAAAGATGAGGCGGGTAACTTCACCACCGAGTGTGCCTACTTTGATGATTTTATGATTTCACACTGATTGCGCGACAGCGCAGAATGATAAAGCGTGAAGAACCATGCTGGGTGGCATGGTTCTTTTTTTGCGCAATGTTAAATGATGGCATGCGTGTGCTGTGATATGCCCGTGTTGAGAGGGGTATGCTAAAGTAGCGGGCAGCCATTCAGACCGATTTTTTTAAGGATATCATGTGGTCGCGGAACAATTAAAAGCCCTATTTGATGCCGAGTGGTATTTACGCCAGTACCCGGATGTTGCTGACGCGGGGGTCGATCCTTGGTGGCACTTTTCGCACCATGGCAGGAACGAGAATCGTATGCCTTGTGCGTTACCCGCGTTTGAATGGGAGGCGGTGCTTTGGCATCAACCTTTACAGCGTGAGCAGGCATTAGCGACGTTAACATCCTTGTTTACTCAGCCGGAAGTTGATCACGCGGATATTCATCGGAGCTTGGCGGGATTTGTTTTAGCGCGTTTTTATGCCAGTGAGGGCGAGTACGCGTTAGTTGCTGATTATATAAAACCCATACTGTGCGATGTGACAGCGCGCTTGTTGGTGCCTGAGCAAGCGCCTTGGCTGCTGTGTTTTTCTGCACTGTATCACCGAAAACAGGAAAATCAGCTATTGGCATTGCTATCTGATATGGCGTGGCCGGACGGATTGGAGCGTCAACTCGCGCTCGGAATGGCTCAAGGTGCTAACCAGAGTTGGGAAGCCTTACAACGATGTTGGGTAAATGCAGGGTTGTCGAGTGCGCCTGCACCTAGCGGCTTATCGGCATCCTCGTTGTCTGACGTACCGCGTCCGGCGATGATAACGCAACCTTCGCGGGTAACACTCGGTTGGCGGCGATTGTTGCCTTGGCGTTATCGAGTATCTGTCGTGATTCCTTGTTATAACGCGGCACAGACTATTGGTCGCGCATTAGCAAGCTTATGTGCACAGACATGGCCTTTTCTAGAGCTAGTAGTCGTTGATGATGCGTCACATGACAATAGCGTCGATGTGGTGAAGCAATGGCAGGCCCGCGATTCAAGAATTCGCTTGGTGCAACAGTCTGAAAATCAGGGTGCGTATGCAGCGCGTAATCTTGGCATGCAGTGCGCGAAAGGCGATTGGCTCACCGTACATGATGCCGATGATTGGTCCCACCCTCAAAAGATTGAGCGCCAAATGCAAGCGTTGTTATCAAATCGTCACGCTGTTGCATCGGTATCGCATTGGATTCGTTGTGACGAGAAGTTGCAGTTTCAACGCTGGCGGATGGAGCAAGGCTGGGTGTACCGAAATGTCTCGTCGTTGTTAATAAAACGTGAGGTGCTTAATGCGCTTGGTTTTTGGGACAATGTTGCAGTTAATGCGGATACTGAGTACTACTATCGCTTGCAGCATATCTATGGCTCTGATGCCATTGTGGAAGTGATGCCAGGCGTGCCGCTCTCTCTGGGAATGGTACTGTCCGAGAGCTTAACACAACAAAGCGCAACTCACTTGCGTACCCAGTTCTATGGGGTGCGAAAAGAGTATCATCAAAGTGCCTTAGCGTGGCATCACACTATGCAATCCCAGTTACCGCTTCCCGCTAAAATGAAGACGCGTCCCTTTGCGGTGCCACCGCGTTTATGTAAAGGGTCATCGGTATTACAGCAGGATAACTTTGTCCGTTATATACGTGAACGTCAGTGGGTGGATGAAGAGTGGTATCGACAGCGTTATCCGGATGTCGCGGCAGCGAATAGCGATGCGGTGGCGCATTATCTTACTCATGGTTGGCAAGAAGGTCGCGATCCTTGTGCGCATTTTTCAAGTTCTGCTTATTTGTATTTGCATCCAGATGCGAATGCAGTCAATCCGCTTTGGCACCGATTAACTCACGATCCAAACACGCCGCCTATCCCCCTGTCTATTCAAGGACAGTTGGATGTGGCTCCGTCAAAAAGCGGTCGTAAAACTGAGCATCCTGCTGTGGTATATGTGGGGCATCAGGTGTCGAACTATCAATTTGGTGCTGAGCGTAGTTTTGTCCAAATTCTGCAACAAGTGGCGACACACAAAGATTGGCAACGCCAAGGCTATCGGATTGAAGTGGTTTTGCCTTCGGCCACTGACGATTATGTTGAGCAAATTCTCCCGTTCTGTCATCGCGTCACTTTTATTCCTACCCCTTGGTGGCATCAAGAACGCTCTGTGCTTGAGGAGTCAGTCAATATTTGGGTTGATTGGCTTGAGTACGCGCACGCTAAGGCCGTGTACGTCAATACGTTAGTGATGGAGGTGCCTTTATTGGCAGCCAAACGACGGCATATACATACGGCAGTCCACGTCCGAGAATTACCCGAGCATGATCCCAGTTTATGCGCTGCATTGGGAACATCACCAGGTGCTTGGTTATACCATTTTGATCCCTTGGTGGATACGTGGATCGCTAACTCACAGGCGGTGGCGCAGTGGTTGACAGACGTGCGTAAGCCGATCGTGTGGCAAAACCCTTGGCGTGCCCCAACGGGGAATATCGTGAGTATTCCCAACGGTTCGCGTTTACACGTGGGGATGTTGAGCAGCAATATTGCTAAGAAAGGTATCTGGGATATGTTGCGAATAGCCGAACAGGCGATGTTGCAGCAGCTTCCCATCGATTTTTATCTTTATGGTCCTCAGACAGACGATATTGTGACCATGCAAGCGAGTAATGTACCCGGTAATCTTCACTTTGCCGGTTATATCGATAATCCAGATGATGCACTTGCCACATTAGATGTTGTATTAAGCCTTTCTCATTTTTATGAGTCGTTTGGGAGAACGGTGTTAGAGGCGCTAAGTATGGGTCGAGTAGTGATTGCGTATGCACAGGGGGGCATGGTGGACTGGGCTGCAGGCTCGCCGATTATTTGGGCTGAGTATTTAGATTATACTTCAGTCACTGAGCACTTAGCAGCACTTTGCGCGGATAGACAAGCGCTGCGACGGCGGGCTCAAGATAGCCAACAGTGGGTCAAGCAGGCATTGCCCGACAGTGAAGGTGTCGAAAACTGGTTGTTAATTTGCGAACAACTGGTTCGGCAAGATGGTAGGGTCAAGTCAATCGAGAGTGAACGGTGCTAGTCCCCACTTATCTTTGAGCCCCGTTGATAGGGGTTAGTTGTAGCGTATTTGAGTAGTTGAGAGAGTTATGAAGTCTAGTCAACAGTTGCACGTGGTGCGACATAAGATCGATGTATCAAGCGTCTTAGCGTGGCATTTGGATGGGCCAAGGCCTGGTTTAGTGAATGATACTGCCAGCGATGTCATGCTTAAATTTCATGGTTGGCTGCTTTACGAACCGATTTACCGAGCGACCGTGTGGGTCGATGACGGTGAGCAACGGCATAGCTTTGAACTAACGGTTGAACGCCCAAATGTGGTGGAGCAAAAACTTGGCGTGAGCGCCGAAAATCATCCTCTTCGGCGCTGTGGTTTTCAATTTGAGGTGCCGGTATTCAATAAGCCGTTTACGTTTGGTTTTCGCGTCAACGGGCAATCAATGACTGTGTTGGAGGGCCAGTGGTTAACTCAACCGCAAATTGCGGCCATGGAGCAGCCGCAAAAAACCTCGATATGGCAGCGTTTTAAAAAATGATTCAGTTACGTTTCAGTTTCTTCCTCAAAGTGGTCTTCTTCTAGGCGCAAAGTAAAATCCTCTCGATGACGCGTAAGATGTCGGCTGTAGTGAGGATCATTTTGAATCACAGTTTGCCAGCGTTGTTTCATGAGTGTGATCTCTTGTTGTTCTCGCGCTTTCTTCGCCGGTGTATCTTCTTTTCCGCGGCTTTTAGACTCGTAATGGTACAAGGTCGCGCGGGGGGTCCATAGGTTGGTGTAGCCTGCTTGTTGCACCTTGAGGCAAAAGTCAACGTCGTTAAACGCAACGGTGAGCTTTTCATCCAGACCGCCGACAGCATCATAAATGGCTCGCTTGACCAACAGACAAGCTGCGGTAACCGCTGAGTAGTTCTGACTGCACGCTAAGCGCCTTTGGTAGCCACGACTGTACACAGAGTAATGTTTGTGTGCGTGGCCTGCGAGCCCCCATATTCCTAAAATAACCCCTGCGTGTTGGATGGTATCATCAAAAAACAACAGCTTAGCGCCCACACAGCCAATTTCGGGACGACTCGCTTGACGCACCATTTCGGTAAGCCAGTTGGAATGAATCACTTCCGTATCGTTGTTGAGTAAACACACGAGATCGCCGTCACTGTGTGAGACGGCAAAGTTGTTAATCGCTGAGAAGTTAAATGGCTGATTGTATTCTAATATCTCTATATTACTTTGCTGACCAATTCGCTGAAACCATGCCAAGGTGTCGGGGCAGTCACTTTGATTATTCACAATGATAATCTGGTAATGAGGATAACTGGTCAGACGTAAAATGCTTTCAACACATTGACGTGTAATCGCCAATCCATTCCGGGTGGGAATGACAATCGAGACGCGCGGATAGGGCGTCGGTAATCGATAATGGCAGTGATATACCTGATGCATTTTATCGAATGTGACGCGCTTAATACCATGGGTATGGTGTTGAGTCAGCTGTTTGAGCGCCTGCAGAACCTGCTGTCGCTCGTTAAACGAAATGTCTTCTTGATGGGGGCTGTGCTGGTGGAAAAGTATGTGTGGAATATGAATACAAGATTTTTCAGTAGCAGGTGCGCTTATCCCAGCGTTGAGACAACGCACATGTTGAGGCATGTTTATATAAGCTGATGTCGTTATATTGCCGCTAAATAATACGGCGCGCCCTATATAGTTGTAACTTTTCAGAAGGTCAGGGCTCCATTGGGGTTTGAAGGCCGGCGCGTCGCGTTGTTGCTTGTCCGTTATTTGATCATGATCGCTGTAAACTAAACGGGCATTTGGGTTTTGCTCGATGCATTGCGCAAAAAACGTCAATGCGTTTGGGGCCCACTGATCCCCCGGCGTCACAAAGCCATGCCACGCTTTCGTTGAGTAGGGCGCGCAATGGGAAGATATGATTTGAATACGCTCATCATTGAGAGCATCCAGGTGATCAGTTAGCCAAGCTGGAGGTGTCTGGGTGAGCAAGTTAAGCTGCCATTGCTGATGCGTTTGCTCTAAAAGGCTTTGAATACTGAAAGTGATTGCTGACTTTTCGTTCACCGAAAGACTATCTGCAATATCCATCCACATGACGATCGCGATATCTTTTACGCTTTGGGGCTCAGGTAAGCTGGGCTGAAAGTGCTGTTGCCAAAACGTATAGGGCGCCTGGAAAAGCGTTTTGCCAATGAACATTGGATGATAGGTTTGAATCAAACGTTCTCGCGCAAATGACCAGCCTGCCCGCTTTTGTCTTGCTCTTGTAATACGATAAATCTGTTGCCAGTTGCCACCATTCTGCCGATCGCGTCGCGAAATCGTTCTGAGCATGTGCATCATCGCTCGCGGTTGCGAGACACGTTTGATATTAATCGTCGCCTGGATATGTGCTTGGAGTGCTGGCCATACCAGAGTCAGATAATGAAGGGGGGTTGGACTATGAAAAACTAACTCTAGCTTCCCCGGTGTTTCACATCCTAGCGGAATCGGGGCGTGATCAGGCCCAAGCTCTACAAGGACGGTGTTACCAATCTGTGAGTCCGAATCGGTGTGGTAAGTGATCGTCAACTGATACCAACCAACCTTGGGCGTGTGGTGCTGTAGATTAATTGCTTTTTTTGTGCTTTGACGAATTTCCCAATAGCGCTTTTTTATCTTGGCGTTCACGGATCCATGATCACCTAAAGCAAGGTTTAGCGCCACAAACTTCTTGGGTCGATAAGCGTTTAAATATCGAGCACAAGATGATGGCGCCTCAGAATTTGAGCGAATTGATGTAGAAGTCATGGGCACAGTATTCAAACAAAAGATATTAGGCGGTAATATACAGATTTTTGATAGTCAGTGAAAATTATCATACACGTGCTCGATGGATACTGAATGAATAATATGGAGAAAGAGCCGCAACTGACGCAGAAGGGAGACACTTCTGATGACGATGAGAGCGACCTACTACTTAAAGGCCCTTTAGCGCAATCAAGACACTATTGGTTAGCGCTTTGTATTGAATACCCTTGGCAATACCAAGGGCTTGTTGTTGAATTTATCGATAGTAGTGGCCAGAAACAGTACGTACCGGTGGGTGCCAGTTTGCAAGGTGTTGTAAAGCAGTGGATCGATTTACCTACGGGCGCACGTGCAATTCGTATCCGCGATTGTGATTTGAGCAGTCGATCTAGAGTGGTACTCAATCATAGAATGGTGAGGTCGGCACGGTCTATTTGGTCTTTAGCCTATCAAACTCTTTCCTTATTATTATCACTTCGTCGCCATGATGTGCCTGATAGAACAGGGTGGGTTCGACAAGTGCTTAGTTGGTGGCGTCGTTTGGGTTTGCCTGCGACGTATCAGCGCTTACAGTTATGCAAAGCTCGATCACCAGCGGTGCCACTAACAAATTGGTGGCGTGAACATTACGTGCAAACCGCCAGTCAAGTTTCTGCGTTGAAAGCAAAGCTGAGCGATAAGATTAGAAATCAGGTTGTGGTGTGGATTTTTGCGTCAGATGATATGACGCAAGAAGGCTTTGTGGCGACGTTAGAATCTTGTAAGGGCCAAGATGCTGAGATATGGATTGATTCGCGAATTCCTTTTGCAACACCTGGACATATCAGCGCGCGAGTTGCGACCATTGATGTGCTGTGCGATGAGCCGCGTTGGACATGGTGTTTAATTGTACCGGTCGGGGCAAGGTTATTGCCTTATGCGGTTGCTTGTTTCTATCAAGCCAGTATTAATCAGAATCGCCTTAAATTGATTTATTCGGATCATATTCATGGTGGGGTGACATCGCCCGTCGAATCTGTGCCAAGTCACATTGACTTGAAGCCAGATTGGTGTCTTGAACGGCAGCGTGCGGCGCATTATTGCGGTGATGTATTATTTGTTGATCGCTCCGTGTTAGCGCGATTTAAAGCATTGTGGTCAGAAAAAAAGTTGATGAATCGCGCCTATATTCCTTACACGCTATTGTTAGCGTTGTCAGAAAACCATCTGGTTGATGCCTTTCATCATGTACGCTTACCTTTATGGCTCCAAACTTATACGCATCAACTCTCTGAACTCAATACTGTACTGACCGATCATTTGTATCGCTGTGGAATAAGTGCTGAACGTATCGCATCGGATCACTGTGTTGCGAAACTTAACTATACCAGTGTCTGGCAGCCCGTGGTATCGATGATTATCCCGTTTCGGGACAATGTGGCTATTACTCAGCAATGTGTCGATAGTGTATTGGCATTAACCGAATACGCTGAGTACGAAATATTACTGGTCGATAATCAAAGCCAAGAACCTGAGACGCTAACTTGGCTGCAGGATATCGTAAAACACCCGAAAGTGAATGTAGTGCATTACGATGAAGCATTTAATTTTTCAGCGATTAATAATTTTGCTGTTGAACATGCACGTGGTGAAGTTGTTATTTTGCTCAATAATGATACGCAGGTTATCGAGAAAAACTGGATTGAGGCAATGGTGGGTTGTCTGACTTTGCCTGCTGTTGGTGTTGTGGGTGCTCAGCTTCTGTTTTCGAATGGGCTTATCCAGCATGCTGGCTGTGTGGTTGGACCGCAGCAAGTGGCGACGCATCGCTTAGCGTTTCATTCGCTAGACATGGTGGAAAAGCGCTGCGAGGGTACCTTGGTTCAAGAAGTCAGTGCAGTCACGGCGGCGTGTTTAGCGATGCGGAAATCGCTTTATCAGTCTTTAGGTGGGCTGAACGAGCAATTGACGGTGGCGTTTAATGATGTGGACCTGTGTTTGCGTGCGCGTGAAAGTGGCTTGCGTGTTATGTATACGCCATTTGCTCGATTGTATCATCATGAGTCTTTGAGTCGTGGTAAAGATAGCACGCCGGAGAAAAAGCGGCGTGCAGCCCAAGAAGTTGAGTTCATGCACCAGCGTTGGTCGATAAAAGGCTATCAGGATCCTTTCTATCACCCTCGGTTAGATGCAAGATTGGCAAATTTTGCTCTCAACCCGTTTCCTCAAGAGCTCATCGATTGGAGCCAACTATGATGTCGACAGATTCGTCATCCTCCCAGTGGGTAGTGATTCAAGAGCGTGAAAATCCTTCATTTGATTTTTTTGTAAGACCTAAGCTGTCGGCGATGCATGCAGATTGGCAATGTGTTTTATTAGCTGAGCCCCCTAATCAATGTCTCACTAGTCACGAAACTGATGAGAGCGAGCCAGATGAAAAATTGAATCTTCTATTTGTTCGCTATATGAATAAAACATGGCGGACGTGGATTAAAAATAATCGTCAAAAAATAGCGTCAATTGTGTTGTTTATCGATGACGATTTACTGGATTGGCAAGCGACATCCGGATTAACGATTCGCTATCGTTGGAAGCTCTGGAATTATGCCTTGAAACATCAGCGTTTTTTACGTGATATCGGTGCGCAGTTATGGGTTGCGAATCACTATCTAGCGAAAAAATATGCGAGTTGGCAGCCAGTGGTGTGTCCACCAAGTACATGGCAGGCTCAAACCATTACTCAGACTATTTTTTACCACGGATCGGCAAGCCATAAGCAGGAGTTTTTATGGTTAAAGCCGCTATTTGAACGGCTATTGTGTGATTTCCCTCATTTAAGTATTGAAATTATTGGTGACGGTGAAACCAATCTTTTATTTCGACACCTGCCACGAGTGCATGTGTTACATCCGATGTCTTGGCCGAATTATCGCGCTTTATTGGCAAGGGGCGGGCGTCATATCGGTTTAGCTCCCTTGCTAGATAGCCAATTCAATGCCGCACGATCATGTACGAAGTTTTACGATATTACCCAAGCGGGCGCAGTGGGCGTTTATGCCGAGCATCCAGCTTATCGAGACCAAGTCATTGACCAGGTAAATGGGCTGGTAGTTCCGATGGATCATGAGCGTTGGTACAACGCGATTGCCATGTTATTAAAGGATCAAAATTATTACAAATCGCTACTTGCTAGGAATGTGGTAGATAAAGAATGAACTTTTCTCAGTTTTTAACCATTTCTCCAGCGTTATCAAGCATTGCGCATCTATCGGAACTCATTGGGCAGCCTATTCGATACTTGTCGCCCATGAGGCGCTATGTTTCTCTAAACCTCTCTTCTCGTGCAGCGGTTGTCGCATGGGGGAATAAACCTTCGTCTTTAAAAGCAAAGCGTTTTGCTGAGCGCAGACAGCTGCCTGTTGTTCGCTTAGAAGATGGATTTTTACGATCGCTACTGCTGGGGCATCAATCACCGCCGCTTTCTATCGTGATAGATGATGTGGGCATCTATTATGATGCTGCGCGACCTTCTCGGTTAGAGCAGTTGATAACACAGCCATTATCTGAAGCGCAGAAGCGAAGGGCGCAAGAGCTATTAAAACAATGGCAGACACTCCGAGTATCCAAGTATAACCATAGTATTGAGAAAACGATTCCTGCTATTGATAAGCCGTTCGTATTGGTTGTTGACCAGACCAAGGGAGATGCCTCTGTGCGCGATGGTCTCGCCGATGAGAGCTGCTTTCGCAGAATGTTGGATAGCGCGCTAACCTTGTATCCGAATCATCAGGTTGTGATAAAAACTCACCCGGATGTATTTGCAGGTAAAAAATCTGGCTACTTAACGGGGCAAGCGGCTGCTGATTTATTCAAGGCTCACTCAGATCGAATCGCGCTATTAGCCGACGATATTCATCCACCCAAACTGCTTGAAAACGCAAGTGCGGTCTTTTGTGTGACTTCTCAAATGGGCTTCGAAGCTCTTTTATGGGAGAAAGTAGTTCATACGTTTGGTATGCCTTTTTATGCAGGGTGGGGCGTTACCATTGATGATTTGCCCGCTCCGGATCGAAGGAAGCCCGTGACCATTGAACAGCTTGTCTATGCTGCATTGATTTCATACCCCCGCTATTGGCACCCAGAGTGGCAACGGTCCTGTCAAGTAGAAAATTTAATGGCTTGGTTAGCATTTCAGCGTCAGCAGTCGCAACGTATTGTTGGTGATATCACAGCCATTGATATGCCTCGATGGAAAAAGCCTGTACTCGTTGACTTTTTGAAAGGTGCAAAACTAGAGTTTGTGTGCCAACATAAAAAGCACATCCCCTTGATTGATAAAGCCTATAAACCTCTACCTGCGTCTCAACGGATTTTACGCTGGGGGAATGCAAAATCGGCAGATTTACGTGTGGAAGATGGGTTTATTCGCTCGGTTGGTTTGGGGGCTGATTTGATTCGACCTGTGTCTTGGGTGGTTGATGATTTGGGTATTTACTATGACGCTTCTCGCCCATCACGTTTAGAGCGCGTTTTAATCGAAACGCGTTTTTCTGAATGTGATCTACAGCGTGCCAAGGCAATAATGAGTCGCTTGGTTGAACTCAAACTCAGTAAATACAATATTGGCGATAGCGCTTGGCAACCTCCACAGGGGCAACGAGTGATATTGGTGCCTGGGCAAGTTGAATCTGACGCATCTATTCGCTTTGGATCACCTGCATTAAAGAGTAATCTCTCTCTGCTCCAAGCGGTGCGAGAGAATAATCCACATGCTTTTATCGTATACAAACCTCATCCAGATGTGCAGGCGGGGTTGCGGTTGCAAGGACAAGATGAGCAAACCGCCGAGCAGTTTGCCAATGAAGTCATTGGTAACGTTGATATGGCTTATTTGCTGGACCATGTTGATGAGGTGCATACCTTAACATCATTGACTGGATTTGAAGCCTTGCTACGTGGCGTGCCTGTGACCTGCTATGGCCAGCCATTTTATTCGGGGTGGGGGTTAACTGAAGACATTTATCCTCATGAACGTCGAGGTATGCAACGTACATTGCCTGAACTAGTGGCAGCAACCTTAATCTACTATCCTTTTTACGTTAGCCCCGATACAGGCTATTACCTCACACCAGAGCAGACTATTGGTTGGATGCACGAACAGCGGCAAAGACCTTCGAAAAAAAACCATCTATCTCAGTGGCTATTTAGACAATGGTTAAAGCTGCGTAGGCATTAGTTTGAGAATGCGATACGAGCAGCCTCGTACTCGCATTGAGGTTCTAGCCTTTTCTGTACTCTGTATTCAGTAATCTGTATTCGTGAATGGGAATACGGAGCACTTCGCTTACAGAATACTGAGAAGAGTGGAAAGCAGGGCCTAGTTCCTAGATCCTAGGCCCTAGGAACTTTATCTACAAAGGTTATCGGGACAGGAAAGGTTATCGGGACAGGCACTTTTGGTTAGTCTAGTTAGAGCTACTCCGTTAACATCCAGCAGAGCGGTTCCCGGTATTTTAAGGAGACCATTATGGCCGATCATGACACAGAAAAGACGATACCTGAGCGTGAGCAACGGCGGTTTGCCGTATCTGCCAATCGGGACAAAGGCAGTCACCGGATTCGTTATGTGGAAGCGGGCGGTGCCTCGGTGGATAATGAAGAGTGCACGTTTTGCCAAGCGGTGCCGGGTTTAAGTGAGCAACCGGAGAAGGAAGAGAGCCGAGAGGCTTCGCTTCTAGAGACAAGAGACTAGATAGAGCAGATCGCGCTCGCATCGGGGACTTGCTTTTTCTGTACTCTGTATTGCGTCATCGATATTCGGGCATAGGAATACAGCTCGCTTCGTTTAGAGTATAAGGGAAAGCAGCCTCGTGCTAGCATCGGCGCTCTTGCTCTTTCTGTATTCAGTAATCTGTATTCGTGAATGGGAATACGGAGCGCTTCGCTTACAGAATACGGAGAAGAGCGGAAAGCAGGGCCTAGGATCCTAGGCCCTAGGACCCTAGGATCTCTCTAGTCTCTCCCCCCTAATGTGATCTTCCCCTCTCTTTACTAATGATTCCAATATCAATAGTCGATCCTTCTCACATCTGTGATGTTTGCAGATGGTGAAATTTTTCTTTCATCTGCATTATTTACTCATATCGAAACGTTTCGATGGTGTTTTCCTGAGAGAAAACGTTGATCACAAGAAAACGTGCCAGCGCACAGTGAGCGCTGATTAAGTCCATCGTGAGTGAGAAGGTGATGAATGAATAAGCATGGTTTGCTCCATCCAGAGCTTGCACAGCTCGTAACCCAAATCGGACACACCGATGAATTGACGGTGTGTGATGCGGGGTTACCGATCCCCAACTCGGTGTCGCGCATCGATTTGGCGCTAACCCAAGGGGTGCCAAGCTTTATGCAGACAGTCGAGGCGGTGTTAACTCACACCTGCATTGAGTCGGTGGTGATTGCAGAAGAGCTTGCTACGGTGAGCCCCGCGCTACACCAAGCGTTGCTTGCGCGATTGGAGCAAGAGGGTGCTACGCGGCAGCAACCGATCAGCGTGACCACGATCAGCCACGAGGCGTTTAAAGCACGCACGGTGCAGAGCAAAGCGGTGGTGCGCACCGGAGAGTGCACGCCTTATGCCAATGTGATTTTTCAAGCCGGTGTCACCTTTTAGGTCGGCCTAAGCGAGTAACCACAATGACGCAACCTATCTTACAACTCCGCCAAGTCGTAAAAACCTTTCCCGGGGTGCGCGCCCTCGATGAGGCGAGCTTAAATGTCTATCCCGGCGAGGTAATGGCGCTACTCGGTGAAAATGGCGCGGGCAAGTCCACTTTGATGAAGGTACTCACTGGGATTTATCACGCCGACAGTGGCGACGTGAACTATCAAGGCGAGCCGGTTTCGTTTAAAGGCCCACATGATTCGCAGCAAGCGGGGATCAGTATTATTCACCAAGAGCTCAATTTGATCCCAGAGCTGACCATTGCCGAAAACATCTTCTTAGGCCGCGAGTTTACTAACCGGTTTGGCAAGATTGACTGGACCAAGATGGCTGAAGAAGCCGATAAGCTGTTGGCGCGTTTAAATGTGAAAGCACGTGGCACCACGCCACTTGGCAGCCTGAGCTTGGGTGAGCAGCAAATGGTGGAAATTGCCAAAGCGCTGTCGTTTGAGTCGCAGGTGATCATTATGGATGAGCCGACCGATGCCTTGACCGACACCGAAACCGCCTCGCTGTTTGCGGTGATCAACGAGCTGCGAGCGCAAGGCCGCGGCATTGTTTATATCTCTCACCGTTTAAAAGAAATTTTTGAGGTCTGCGATCGGATCACCGTGTTACGCGACGGCAAGTTTATTGGTGAGTGTCCCGTTAGTGATACCGATGAAGACGGCCTGATTGAAATGATGGTGGGCCGCAAACTCGCCGAACAATATCCGCGAAGCGACGTCACTCCTGATGGGATAAGCCTTGAGGTGGAAAATGTCAGCGGCCACGGGGTGGAAGCGGTGAGTTTTCAGCTACATCGTAGTGAAATCCTGGGTGTATCGGGCCTGATGGGCGCCGGGCGCACGGAGTTAATGAAAATTATCTATGGCGCCATGCCGCGTGAAGCTGGCGTGATTCGGCTTGATGGCAAGGTGATTAACCCAGTAAGTCCGCAAGATGCGCTGGCCAACGGCATTGCTTACATCTCTGAAGATCGCAAAGGCGAGGGCTTGGTGCTGGGGTTATCGGTGAAAGACAACATGTCACTCAGTGCACTCGATAAGCTCACCCATTGGGGAAAAATTCAGCCGCGCGATGAAGTGATGGCAGTAGATGATTTTATCCGGCTTTTTAACATCAAAACCCCCACCCGCGAGCAAATCATTGGTAACTTATCGGGCGGGAATCAGCAGAAAGTGGCGATCGCCAAAGGGCTGATGACCAAACCGAAAGTGCTGATCTTGGATGAGCCGACTCGGGGGGTCGATGTCGGTGCCAAAAAAGAGATTTATCAGCTAATTAACCAATTTAAAGCCGAGGGCATGAGCATCATCTTGGTGTCGTCAGAAATGCCCGAAGTGCTTGGCATGAGCGACCGCATTTTAGTGATGCACGAAGGCCGCGTATGCGGTGAGTTTGATGCCAAAGACGCTAACCAAGAAACTCTGCTTGCCTGTGCGGTAGGCAAAAATGCCAATGAGGATGCAGCATGAGTGAGAATGCAATGAATAAGTCCCAGCCGTCAGAAGATGGACGTAAACCCCTGTTCAGCAAAGCGTGGTTGATTGAGCAAAAATCACTCATTGCCCTGTTGGTGCTGATCGTGGTGATGTCATTTTTAAACAGCAACTTTTTCATGGTCGACAACCTGCTTAACATCCTGCGTCAAACCTCGGTAAACGCCATTATCGCCGTGGGGATGACATTGGTGATTTTAACCGCGGGTATCGACTTGAGTGTTGGCTCGGTATTGGCGCTGTGCGGCGCGTTTGCTGCGAGTTTGATTGCGGTCGAAGTACCGGTGCTGGTGGCTGTGCCAACCGCTTTGTTTGCCGGCGCGGCAATTGGTGCCATGACAGGCGTCGTGGTGGCCAAAGGCAAGGTACAGGCGTTTATTGCCACCCTGGTGGCGATGACTCTCTATCGTGGCGTGACCATGGTGTATACCGATGGTCGCCCCATCTCAACGGGCTTTACTGAAACCGCGGACGCGTTTGCCTGGTTTGGTACCGGCTACCTGTTGGGCATTCCCGTCCCCGTGTGGCTGATGGCAATCGTGTTTATCGGCGCGTGGTATCTGCTTAATCACACCCGTTTTGGCCGTTATATTTACGCACTTGGTGGCAATGAATCTGCGGCGCGGTTATCGGGCATTAATGTCGATCGAATCAAGGTGGGCGTGTATAGCCTGTGTGGCATGCTCGCGGCGCTGGCAGGGATCATCGTCACCTCGCGTCTGTCCTCCGGACAACCGACTGCCGGTACTGGCTATGAGCTTGATGCGATTGCCGCGGTGGTGCTGGGCGGCACCAGCTTGATGGGCGGTAAAGGCAAGATCATGGGCACATTGATTGGTGCGCTGATTATCGGCTTTTTGAATAACGCCCTTAACCTGCTGGACGTGTCGTCTTACTACCAAATGATTGCCAAAGCGGTGGTGATTCTGCTTGCCGTGCTGGTGGATAACAAAAACAAATAGCTGTTTGAGACAGAGCTTATTGGGACAAGCTTATTGGGACAGGCACTTTAAGTTGGCATTCGGGAATGGGAATACGGAGCGCTTCGCTTACGGAGTACGGGGAAGAGCAGGAAGCAGTGCCTAGGTCCTAGGATCCTAGGCACTAGGAACTTTTAAGTTAGCAGGACAGACACTTTTATTTCTGTTTAATTAGCAAGTAAAAACAATACCCTACAAACACAAAAGGACTGAACGCATGAAAAAACTGACTACCTTGATTACCACTGCGCTACTGTCGTCAACGCTTAGCATCAGTGCGCAAGCGGAAGATAGAATGGCAATCGTGGTCTCAACTTTAAACAACCCATTTTTTGTCACCATGAAAGAGGGGGCGGAGCAGAAAGCGCAAGATCTTGGCTATGAACTCTTGGTGCTTGATTCGCAAAACGACGCCAGTAAAGAGCTGTCGAATGTGGAGGATTTAACCATCCGAGGCGTTAAAGCCATTTTGATCAATCCGACTGACTCCGACGCGGTCTCGAACGCCATTCGTATTGCAAATCGCTCGGACATCCCGGTTATCACCCTAGACCGTGGCGCGAGTCGTGGGGAAGTGGTGAGTCATATTGCTTCTGATAACGCTCAAGGCAGTAAAATGGCGGCGGAATACATCATCGGCAAAGTCGGTGAGCGTGCCAAAGTGATCCAACTTGAGGGTATTGCTGGCACGTCAGCCGCACGCGAGCGTGGTGAAGGCTTTATGGACGCCATCGAGGGTACCGACGTTGAGCTACTCGCCAGTCAGCCTGCGGATTTTGACCGTACCAAAGGTCTGAATGTGATGGAAAACCTGCTTGCCGCACACCCAGATGTGGAAGCGGTATTCGCCCAGAACGATGAAATGGCATTTGGCGCGTTGCGTGCGGTGCAGGCATCAGGCAAAGATGTCACCATTGTCGGTTTTGATGGCACCAAAGATGGTATTGCGGCCGTTGAACGTGGTCATCTGGCAGCAACCATCGCCCAGCAACCGGGTATGATTGGTGAGCTTGGTGTTGAAACCGCGGATAAGGTGCTAAAAGGCGAGTCGGTAGACAGCTACATTCCTGTGCCGCTTAAAGTGATCAGCCAAGAAACGATCGCTGAATAAGCCGTCAGGGAAACGTATAGTGAGCACCATCGGGTTCGCACTGGGTGGTGCTTTTTTGATTTAAAAACGGTAAGGAATAGTAATGAGCCGATTGGTTGTTCTTGGCAGCGTCAATGCTGATCATGTTTTACGCGTCTCTAGTTTTCCTCGTCCCGGAGAGACATTACACGGTCGAGACTATGCGGTGATAGCTGGCGGCAAAGGGGCGAATCAAGCGGTGGCAGCGGTGCGTTGCGGTGCTGATGTTGCCTTTATTGCCAGTGTAGGTAATGACGCATATGGACAAAATATTCGTCAATCATACGCGCAAGAAGGGATGGATGTCAGTGCGATAAAGGTACAGCCTGATACGCCGACTGGGATTGCGATGATCCAAGTGACAGATCAGGGCGAGAACAGTATTGCGCTCTCCGCAGAAGCCAATGCGGCTTTGACAGCAGAGACCATCACCGCCGATCTTGCCAAGATAGCCGAGGCTGACTATTTACTGATGCAGTTAGAAACGCCGATGTGTGGCATTGAAAAGGCGGCGTTTCATGCCAAAGCGGCAAAGACTCACGTGGTGCTTAATCCCGCCCCAGCCGCACCGCTGAGCGACGCGCTTCTTGCCGCAGTCGATATTATTACCCCAAATGAAACGGAAGCCCAAAGCCTGACCGGTATCGCGGTAACTGATACTGCCAGTGCGCAAGCGGCTTCGGACGTGCTCCATGAAAAAGGGGTAGGGATTGTACTGATCACCCTCGGTAAACAAGGCGTATGGCTGAGTGAAAAAGGCGAACAAGCGGGCCAGCTTATTCCTGGGTTCCGTGTCGATGCCGTTGATACCACTGCCGCTGGCGATACCTTTAATGGGGCATTGGTGACAGGACTCATAGAGGGACAGACACTTTATCAGGCGATTCGCTTTGCGCATGCCGCGGCGGCATTATCCGTGACAAAGCGTGGCGCACAAACTTCGATTCCTTCTCGTTCAGAAGTTGAAGCGTTTTTGGCCCATCAAGATGCTTAATCGTTATTTCACCTTAGTCAGCGGAGCGCGATAAATGGCGACCATGAAAGATATTGCCAAACGGGCGGGCGTGTCGACATCGACGGTCAGTCATGTCATTAACAACACTCGTTATGTGAGTGAGACAGTTGCTGAGAAGGTAAACCAAGCCGCGAAAGAGCTCAACTATTACGCTCCGTCGGCACTGGCGCGCAGCCTAAAAGTGAATCGTACTAAAACGTTTGGCATGCTGGTGACCACTTCCACCAATCCGTTTTTTGGCGAAGTAGTAAAAGGCGTCGAGCGCAGCTGTTACCACAATGGCTACAGTTTGATTTTATGCAACACGGAAGGCGATGATGAGCGTATGCGTGCGTCAATTGATACGCTGTTGCAAAAGCGGGTCGATGGCTTGATTTTGATGTGCTCGACCTTGGAGGGTGAGCATATTGAAGGCTTTGATCGTTATCCGGATATTCCTGTGGTGGTGATGGATTGGGGGCCGATTGATTTTGCCTGCGATAAAATTCAAGACAATTCTTATCAAGGCGGCTATTTAGCGACCCAGCACTTGATTGACTGTGGCCACCGCCAGATTGGTTGTATCAGTGGTCCTTTGCTTAAACAACAAGCACAGCGCCGTTTTCAAGGCTTTAAAGATGCGCTGCGCGATGCTGGACTTACTGAGAACGCCGACTGGATGGTAGAAGCGGACTTTGAGTGTGAAGGCGGCTATCAAGGTTTGCAGGCGATCGCCGCGAGCGGCTCCCTACCGAGCGCGATTTTTGCAGGCAACGACATGATGGCGATGGGTGCGATCAATGCTGCCAATGCACTTGGTATTCGGGTACCCGAGGATCTTTCTATCATGGGGTATGATGATATTCACCTAGCAAAATTTGTCTCTCCTTCCTTAACCACTATTCACCAGCCCAAGTACCGTCTCGGCCAAGCGGCCGTTGAAACTCTACTTTACAAATTGGATGACCCTCAAAGTGACAGCCAAACCGTGCAGCTAGAGCCAACGTTAGTGGTGCGCGAGAGTGTGAAGCAGGTTTAGCTACCGGGTAGCTACCGAGGACAGGCACTTTAAGTCGTTATGATGCCTGTCCTCAATGGCATTTCCATCGTACCTCTTTATCGGAGGTACGATGAAATAATCATCCAAACGCTCGCTGAGTTATTTTATAGAATATATTGGAATATCATTCTGTTTAAATTTCTGTTCGAATTAGAATTGTATGCAATATTAGTTTCTAGTTGCGACAATGACTGATATTCGTCACTTTTCTAATTCTTTATACTGACAATGAGCCTATCGATGAAAACCCCTCACTTTTCTACCCTTGCTGTCCATGGTGGTGATCAAACGGACAAGGGTCATAACGCGGCTTTCCCGCCGATTTACACGGCCAGTAGTTTCATTCAATCCGACCTTAGCCATCAGGCCGACTTTGGTTACTCGCGGGTTGCAAATCCAACCCGATCGGCTTACGAGAGTGCGTTGGCGGCGCTCGAGCAAGGTTGTTATGCGACCGCAACGGCCTCAGGGATGGCCGCGACGGCCTTGGCCTTAGAGCTACTGCCGGCAGGCGCGCATATTATTGCGATGCGCGGTGTGTATGGGGGGACGCATCGCTTGTTCGACAAACTCCGCGCCGCCAATAATGGTCTCAGTGTCGATTATGTTGATCTCAACGATCTCAATGCCGTAGCAGCCGCAGTCAAGCCGAACACGGCGATGATCTGGATTGAAACCCCAACCAACCCGTTGTTGGAACTTGTCGATATTACCGCGATTTGCCAGTTTGCCCGTGAGCATGCGTTATTAACCTGTGTGGATAACACCTTTGCGACTGCGTGGAACCAAACACCGCTGCGTTTAGGGGCGGATATTGTGATGTTGTCGACCAGCAAATATATTGGCGGGCACTCTGATATGATTGGCGGCGCGCTGGTCACCGCTGATGAAGCATTGGCGAAAAAAATCGATTTTGCCAAAACCACGGTCGGCGCGATTGCTTCTCCCTTTGATGCCTATCTCGCGTTACGCGGATTAAAAACGCTCGATCTGCGTATGCAGCGCCAATGCGATAATGCGCTAAACGTCGCGACCGCGCTGGAAAACCACCCTGCCATTGAAGCGGTTTTCTATCCGGGCTTACCGTCACACCCGCAACATGCACTTTGTCAAACGCAAATGCGTTCAGGGGGAGCAGTGGTTACGATTCAGCTAAAAGGTACGCGGGTGGAAAGCGAGCGATTTTTAAGCCGCTTACGCTACTTCATCTTGGCGGAATCGCTCGGTGGTGTGGAGAGTATGATCAACCATTCAGCCTCCATGTCTCACGGCTCCATGAGTGAAGAGGAACGTGAGGCGATGGGGATTTTCGATACCACCTTCCGGCTTTCAGTCGGCATTGAAGACAGTCGTGATTTAATTGAGGATCTTCTGCACGCACTCGATCAGGAGGCGTCATGACCGATTATGGGGTCTGGACGGTGGTGACGCCACTGGTGACTATTGTGCTTGCTGTGGTCACGCGCCAGGTGATTCTGTCGCTGCTGGCAGGGGCGATGGTGGGTTATACCGTGATTGCCAATTTCAATCCATTCGCAGGCGTGGCGAAGGCACTGGATAGTTATATTGGTGTTTTTGCCAGCGCGGGGAACACGCGCACCATTTTGTTCTGTTTTATGGTGGGTGGGTTAATTCGTCTTATCCAAGTCACAGGCGGCACGCGGGCCGTGATTCATGCGCTCACCGAGCGTGCTCAATTGGTGAAAAATCCGATTGCGGTGCAGTTGCTCTCGATGGTCACCACCATGCTGATTTTTATTGAAAGCTCAATTTCCATTATGTCAGCGGGGACGGTGAGTCGTGATTTAGCCGATCACTATCGCGTTTCTCGAGAGAAGCTCGCCTATGTGATCCAGTCATCCTGCGTCGCGACTTGCTCCAGCGTGATGATCAATGGTTGGGGTGCTGCGATGATGGCAATTATCGGCGTACAAGTCAGCAAAGGCTATGTTGAAGGCGAGCCCTTCACCATTCTATTGCACGCCATCCCTTACAACTTAATGGCATGGCTCTCCTTGCTGGCGGTGCTTTTTTATGTGCTCACTGGGGCGAGTTGGGGGCCAATGGCGAAAGCTGACCAACGTGCGGCAGCTGGGCAAGTACTGCGTGAGGGCGCCTTTCCTATTGCTGGCGATCATCAGCGCGATGATGAGCCGCTAGGCAAAGTGAGCTATTTTGTTTTGCCGTTACTGAGCACCATTTTAATGGTACCGGTGGGCCTGTTTATCACCGGTAATGGCGATATTGCCTCTGGATCGGGCTCGACCGCTGTTTTTTGGGCGGTGATGGCAGGGACTGCGGTCGCGATGGCTTTCTTTATCGGCACGCGTGTCTTGTCGTTAGATGCCTTTTTCCGCCACCTGTTGGCCGGATACGCGAATATGATGCCTCTGGGGGCAATTATGTCGCTGGCATTTTTAATGGGGGATTTATCGGCAGACTTACATACGGGACAGTACATCACTCAGGTGATTAATGGCATTTTGCCTGCAGGATTATCAGCCGCTTTTGTCTTTGTAATTGCCGCGATTATGTCACTGGCGACCGGGACCTCGTGGGGCACGTTTGCAATCATGATCCCGATTGGTATTCAGATTGGTGCAGCGACAGGCATTGATCCGCACTTAATGATTGGCGCATCGATATCTGGGGCGATTTTTGGCGATATGACGTCACCAATCAGTGATACCGGCATTGTTGCGTCGATGGCAACAGGCAATGATCACGTTGATCATATCCGCACGCAATTTCCTTACGTCATGGTCGTGGGAGCAATTAGCACAATGGCATTTGCGGCCTTAGGGAGTATTTAAATAGAGAAATAGCCCAAGCAATAGCGCGGGTGTTGAACAACCTCAATGCAAGTCGCTGTTACTGTATGCTGAGCTTGAGAGATTGTGGGGACAGACACTTTAAACTAACAGCTATCTCAGCTACCGGGTATCAGCTACCGGAGTAAACTAACGAGGACAAAACTAACGAGTAACTAACGAGGAGTTACCGGGGACAGGCACTTTAAGCTAGGGTAGCTACCGAGTAGCTACCGGGGACAGGCACTTTTATGATTGCTCTAGCGGGCTGAGGGGGAAGTCGTTATGATGCCTGTCCTCAATGGCCAACCGGTAAATCGCCTCGTTATGTTTTCAATTGTCGACCAAAACCAACACTTTGTGGTGATCAATAAGTACCACGGCGTTAGCGTGCAAAAAGAAGCCGATCACGCGGCACTTCTAACGGCGGTGGCGTCGCATATTGGGGTTGAGAAAGTCTACCTTGTGCATCGGTTAGACAAGATGACATCGGGCTTGCTGCTGCTGGCAACCTCTTCTCATGCGGCGTCTGTCCTCTCAGGGCTGTTTGCTTCGCGCGAGATAGAAAAATTATATTTGGCATTAAGTGCGAAAAAGCCGCGTAAGAAGCAGGGACTGATCGTTGGGGATATGGCCAAAGGGCGGCGAGGTAGCTGGAAATTGTTAGCCAGCAAAGATAACCCGGCGAGAACGCGTTTTACCTCTATTGCTGGTGGTGAGGGGAAACGGCTTTTTCTCTGTCGCCCTTACACAGGCAAAACCCACCAAATTCGCGTAGCGATGAAAAGCATTGGATCACCGCTCATCGGTGATGATTACTATGGCGGTGAGCCTGCCGATCGTGGCTACTTACACGCTTATGGGCTGCAATTTACGTGTCGTTTTGCTGATGATCAGCCAGCCAAGCACTACAGCTATGTGCTGCCCCCGAGCCAAGGCGAATTGTGGCCAACCTTACCGGTGGAGTGGGAGCAGCCTTGGCACTTAATTAGCTAGCACAGCTTGGTGAAGTAATGGCGTTATTGAGGATTTGTCGACCACGGGTATCTCGAACCAAAATGGTATAGCTGATACCACTGTCTAACATACTGCGGATATCGTTATCCTCGCAATAACGACGCTTTAGGCCGGAAAAGAGCTGCCCCGGTGCTTTTTTGGCATTCTTCTCTAGAAGCGTCAGCTCGATGATGGCGTCCTGCGCACGAGCGCGAACCAGTGAGTAGCCTTCAATATCCATCGGCAGTAACTGTGCAATCATGTCGGCACGTTGGCTTGCTGCCTCTGCGGCCTGATCATGCTGGGTGCTGCTACATGCACTGAGTACTAGCCCCAGGCAGGCCATCGTCAGTATTTTTACATATCGCATTAGGCTGGATCCTGCGGAAGCACTTTTTTGAAAGGTTTAACGGTGACATCTGCATAGACGCCAGCGGCCACATAAGGGTCTTTGTCAGCCCAGGCTTGGGCGGCTGATAATGACTCAAACCAAGCAATAACGGTTGACCCCGTAAACCCAGCGTCGCCCGGCTCGTCGCTATCAATGGCAGGGTTTGGTCCTGCAATCATCAAGCGGTTTTCTTTTTCCAGTTGGTGTAAGCGCTCAAGGTGTGCGTCACGCGCTTGCTTGCGTAGCGGTAGGCTGTTCTCGACGTCTTGCGAATAAATGAGATACCACATCGTCATTGTCCTTGATAGATGTTTATAGCCACTAGGATACAGAGTCAAGATTTCTGAGTACAGTGTATTAGTGGGTATGAGGAGCATTGGAGGGACCATTGGAGGGACAGGCACTTTAGTCGCTAATTGGCGAGAGCTTATTGGGACAGACACTAAAGTATCTAAAGTGTCTGTCCCACGATCTACCCTGTCCCACGATCTACCTAGTCGAAAATAGGTGGTACTTCTTCTTTTAATCTCTGATTCACTTCGTTCTTATCAAAGTGTTTTGCGTCCCAGTCCTGCATGTTAAAGAGGTCCAGGATCTCTCGCTCATCGTCGTTGAGTGGAGCGCGTCTTGAGAGTTTGAGTAGGTCTTTGTATCTGTCTATACCGCCGCAGTCTTCGGGTGGGCAGGCGCCATTACCTGCCGTGACTTTAGGCTGCGTGCAATTGCGGGTATTCAGTTTCTCAAGGGTGATGGTGTGGCGCCAGTCATCGCCAAAATCATACACATATGCGATGGTGTCTCCGGGCTCTCGCAGTACTGCCCCAATGGGTAAATACGCCGCTTGGGTATCGGATTCATCGTCAAGGTCAATATGACCAAAGGGTGTGATGAACATGGCAAGGTGTTGGTGTTCCCAACCCATAATAGCCTGAATGCAATCGTGTAGCGCGATAAAAGGTAAGGCGTTTGAAATGGTAAAACGGCGCCATATTTTGGGACGGCTATTATCGAGCTCAATGTGCAGTACGATGCCTTGGGGACGTTCTATTTCCTGCGGGCCGTGCGCCATCGGGTGATACTCCGCTTGCTGTTGTATACTCAGCTCTGTGAGCTGGTCGAAAAGCGGAAAGGTTTTTCTCATGCGATCAGGTGCTTGCAACGCATACGCTGCGGCAAATATAAATAGGTTGCTCGGTGAGAACGGTGTGATTTCTTGTTTGCTGTAATGCGTGATCAGCCCACTCAACGCGAGTGCTTTGATATAGGGTTCAGGGTGTTCGAGATAATAGCGGTTCCGGACTTTGCGTATGGTCTCCAGGGCTGGGTCGATCGATTCAGCGATCGTCCATGTCTCTATCAATGGGATATTGACTAACAGTTTGCTGGATAGATGTCCTCGTGCTATCACATCCGGATGTTCACCTGGGAAATTGCACGTGGAGGCAAGGTTATCTAATGAGAACGGTTGCGGCTCGGTCCATTGTGACGGGAAAAGCGCAAGCATATGTAGCGTGTCAGGCTCGAAGGCCTCATGCTGTTCGTCTAGGGCCCAACAAAGTATGTGTCGCAAGATACCAGGGTCGCATTGAATAGCTTCAACTGTGCTGTCCATTTCTGCGGTCATTTTTTTATATTGCACGGTGTCGACGGGATTGGCATCAAAGTAGCTATCCACTAAACCGAAACCTAAGCGAAAGACGCCCCCGAAAACATGCGCATGTTTAGTTGTTGGGTTGATGAGTAGCCCATTAAATAGTATGGCGTGGTTGCCGTCTGGATAGGACAGACAAAGCTCAGTCACCTGATGTTTTTCGGTTTGTTTGCCGTATTGCATGGCTGATTTTTGCCACGCTGGTAGGTGATTTTTTACGCTATCGTGACCAAAGCGCTGGATCAGGGTTAGGTATTGACGCTGACCAAGGGACTCCCATCTTTTTGCTGGAAGGCTACTGAGTACACTCGCTGCGGTGTTGGCGATCTTAGGATCGGCATTGAGGCTCAAAAGCAAAAGCGCATCAATTGACCAAGGTTGATGGCTTATCATCGTGAGAAGCCCTTGAACTTCCTGTTCGGTGAAAAAGATAAGCTCACCGCCCACAAACTGACAAAAAGCAAGCCCAGTGTCTACGCCGAATTTATTGAGATCGGCGATGAGATGCTCGGTAACCTTTTCAGGGTCTTGTGCCAATTGTTCTTGTTGCTCAGTGATCGGCTGCTGACTGCGCTCACGCACTTTCATAATGATCGCATCGTCGACATGCAGCTTATGGTGTTTCATGCATCTGATGATTTCTCTGGTAAGCACCAAGTTAATTTGAGCATCGTCTAGCTCAAGCGCGTTAGTGAGGATTTCATTCGCGATATTGATGGTTTCAGAGACGTCATTACTACGCGAGTAAATACGTAGGTCATTGGCCATTTGTGAAAAGTAATCGACAAAAAGCTCCTCTTGGCGTTCGTCGAATGTCTTTGATAGTGATAGACCAATCGGTAGCGCGGCAATAAACGACTCTGGTGAACCGTTTATTAGCTGGTGTTGTTCTCGGCTGATGTCGGCAATGGGCATGTTGTGCTGGATAGCCTCAAGGAGCGCTTGCGCAGAAGGTGGAAGTTCCATGTTCTTGGCCTAGGTTGAGATTAATTAATTGTTTAAGCGTACAAAAAATCACTCTGAAACACGACTGTCTTTTGTTGGGACAGACACGGTACGTCTGATATGTCTGGTATCGATTGAACCGTGCTATCTGGGACAATTATCAGCATTACTAATGTGCCTGTCCCAACAAGATCTAAAATCAAACCTGAATGTCTCTTTACCTTCCTGTTACTGGAAGGCTTATTCTTCTGGAAAAACGGTCAGGAGATAATATGGGATGCTGTAATCAATCCCCGGAAGGTGGAGCAAAAGGGCTAAAGCCGCTCTTAAAAGCGATGGGTGTGTTGTTTGTACTGATAATGATGCTGGCTTATTGGATTGGATGAGGCCTTAGCGAGCTTATTTGGTGTTTACGTTATTGGGATGCACTTAACGACAAGCCGGACCGACTCTAGAGCATGATGCCGGTCATGCGCTGTAGACCGAGTGTCGGCAATACCCCCTGAACACTCGATAGTGAACCTACGATATTCCCGCCTTCTAAGTGAGAGCATGTACTTAACCAGGTTTCACGCGAGATGTTCAGCTGTGTGAGTAGGTGTGGTCTCGGGAGTGAATTGGCGTTCTGACCCTGATAGCACGTCCATTCTACCAGAGCTAAATAATCCATAAGGCGAAAAGGAATACCGTCGGGCATCGACTTTCTTGGGTTGCCAACGAAGGGAAGTAAGCCGGCTGGTGTCGCTTTATTTTGCTTGAGTGATTCAACGCGCTTTTTAATCGATGTGTAATTGGCATGCGCAGGCTGTTTGGTAATACCTGCTCGCACTGGGTTCAAATCGACATAGGCCATCGCCGCAGCGAGAGCTTTTTCATCTAATAAAGCTTGGCTTTTAAAGCGTCCCTCCCAAAAGTGCCCTGAGCATTTATCCTCCCGGTTCGCTTGCGTCGAAATATATTGATTGAGCAGCTTCATAAACCAGCTGACAGACATTAAACGTTCGCGCCAGCTCTCAATGATGCGAAAACACGCTTTTCGCTCTGAGTGAGAGAGCGATTCACCCTGATGAAAACGTTGGATAAGCGCAGGCGCTTGATGAAAGGCTAGCCAGCGCTCAATAACCTCGATGCTGGTCAAAGACTGAGCCGCGTTTGCGTTGATATGCAAAACAACGTGATAGTGATTGCTCATAATGGCATAAGCACAAATATCGATACAGAACGCTTTGGCTAATGCGAGTAAACGCGTTTCTATCCATGCGCGACGATGCTCATAACTTTTTTGCGACTGAGCATCATAGCCGCACAAATACGAGCGGCGTACACAGCGTGAGACGCAATGATAATAGGGTGTGGCAGCCAAATTTATTTGCGATGCGCGAGCTTTGGTCATCGTCGGTCCCTCTTAGCATCTAGGTACGAGTAGAGATTACTGTATAAATGAACAGCCTTCATCTTTTCTAGATCGGGTTTTCGTGACAGTGCAAGAAATACTGTAACTGTGAGATTAGTTAGTTACTAAAAGCGTCTGTCCCAATAAATAAAATAACGGGGACAGGCGGGCTATAGAGCAATAAACAACGGGAAGCTACCAGGACAGTCACCAAAGGATGTTTGTCTCCGGCGATAACTAAAAGTGCCTGTCCTTGGAAAGTCCTTGGAAAGGAAACTCAGTAGGGACATGCGTAAAGGTGTCTGTCGCCACAGGAAATCATTGGAAAGGAAACCGATTAGGGATATGCGTAGCGGTGCCTGTCCTCGCAAGAAATTATGGAAATTAAAAGTGCCTGTCCCTGTAAAGAGAAGTTAGGCAGGAACGCCGCTATGAAAGCGGAATTGGCTGTCGGGCGCTTGGATCAACTCGGCTTCGCGCTCGCCGATGGTTTGGATGCGGTCGCGAATGTCTTTGCCGGCGATGGTTTCTGCAAGCGTCAGGTAATCTTGATAATGGCGTGCTTCCGAGCGCAGTAGCGAGATGTAGAACTTTTGCAGTTCATCGTCGAGGTGCGGGGCGACTTTAGCAAAGCGCTCGCAGGAACGTGCTTCAATGTAGGCGCCAATGATCAGTTTATCGACCAAGGTTGCCGGTTCGTGAGTACGTGCCGCGCGCATTAATCCTTTGGCGTAGCGGCCTGCTTCTAACGGTTGATAACGAATGCCGCGTGCGTCCATGATTTCAATCACTTGCTCAAAATGATGAAACTCTTCTTTGATTAATCGGACCATTTTATCAATCAAGGCCTGGCCGTGGGCAAAACCCACTTTAGGGGTTAAAGGTGCACTGAGACCGTTTTTGCGCGCGTGGAAGATCCCATCGCGAACGCCGCGATAGACAAAGTCCTCATAGGGTTTGGCCCATGCTAGCAGTTGCTCGCCACTCGCCGCGTCAACCGCATATTTACGGATCAGCCACATCGCGGTTTGGCTGGCTTTTAATTCGCAGTTTGCGTGATCGCGCAAAAGAATCGATTGATTGTCAGGCTGGATGGCCGCTTCAATCCAACTGTCGGGGGTTTGACAGTGCAGAAAACCATGAATAGGGGTGAGTAGGGTATTAATTTCTTGGCGTAGCATGCCGGAAACACTCTCAGACTGACAACAATGGCTGGGCATTATAAACAGATGGGATGCGAGCGCAAAGAGCTGGCAGCGCAGGAGGCGCTGCCAGGTGGGCGAATTCGGCCTACTTGTTCGATGCCCAAGGGGAACGGTATTGAATACCGAGCTTGTCTAAACGCGGTAATTGCGCTTTGAGTCTGGCCAGATAATCGAGCCAGTCACGGCGCTCACTGTGGCTCCAAGCCGCTTCCGCAATGGCGGTAAGCCTTGGAAATACCATGTAATCGAGCCTGTCCTGATTGGTGATCAGCTCACTCCAAAGTGCACCTTGTACGCCTAGCATATGCTCACGGGCTAGGTCGTCGCTGGCGAGGCTTGCCAGCGGCTCATATTGGTAGGCTTTTTCTAATGGCGTGACGCCCGCCCAGTCGAGGCCAGGCTCGGTGGCAGCATAATCTTGCACCATATCGAGATAGGTCGCCTGACCGGGGGTTAAAATCACATCAAAACCATGCTGCGCACAATGCAGTGCGGCGTCTTCGCTTTGCCATGAATAGATCACGGTATTCTTGCTCACTTTATCGCCGTGCTGCACTTCTTCCCAGCCAACCATACGTTTGCCCAAGGCGCGAAGCTTTTGCTCAGCATAGGTTAGTATCTGTCCCTGTAGGGAAGCGGTCGTTTCTCCGTTCATGCGTCTGTCCCGATAAATTGGGCTATCCGTCCATACCCCGTCAGGGACTTCATCGGCACCAATATGAACCCATGAGGCGGGGAAAAGCTCGGCGACTTCACTTAATACCGTATCTAAAAACCGGTAGGTGCCATCGAGGGCTGGCGATAATACGTTATCGGTGTAGTGCTGTACGCTGCGGTAAGTAGAGCCATCGTCGGCATCGTGTAGCCAATCAGGCAGTGCTTTGATGGCTGCGCGACAGTGGCCGGGAATATCAATTTCTGGAATGACGGTAATACCACGGGCCGCGGCGTATTCAATCACGTCACGCACGTCTTCTTGGCGATAATAACCTTCGTGACGTTCTGCAATGTGACTGAACTGCGGGGCAATGCGGGTATTGGGACCGCGTTGACTCCCATAGCGCGTCAATTCAGGCAGAGCTTTAATCTCCAGTCGCCAGCCTTCATCGTCGGTTAAATGCCAGTGAAAGGTATTGAATTTAAAATAGGCTAACTGGTTAATCAGTCGCTTTACCGTGTCCACCGAATGAAAATGGCGCGCGCAATCGAGCATCATCCCTCGGTAAGCAAAGCGTGGTGCATCGCTGATTTTTATTGCCGGTATTCGAAGCTGTGTATCTTGCTCTTGGCAAAGCTGTAATAGCGATGCGCAGCCGTGAATAAACCCGCGTTCAGCACAGGCTTGGATCACCACGCCTTGGTCGGTGACGGTGAGCTGATAGGCCTCATCACGGTTTGTGATATCTCGAAGTGCAGAGTCGGGTAACGGCCGTAAGATAATGGCATGATCGCCAGTGACCGCATCTTGGTGGCGTGGGTCGAGTGCAATATCAGCTTGCGGATACATGCGAACCCATTCGTTGCTTAGCCACTGCGCGGCGGGAAGGGCCTGTGAATCCACCGCGATTAACGGTGTTGTGGGTGAAAGCGTAAAGTACCCTGGCTGGTGGCGCACTGATTTGGGCACCGGAATAATGGCGTGCTCTGCGGGATGAACATCTGGAATCGTTGATCGTGTGGTATGAGTGTGTGCCAAGTTAATGGGAGTGAGCATCACTGAATATTGCTCGCCATTGGCATAGAGCAGTGCATCTTTAAAGCCCGCACAAAGGAACCGCAATGGCGGCGTGTGGGCATCAAACTCGATGTATAAGCTCTGATTGGCATCGAGAGTTTGATGCGCCGGTGTAATGACGCAATAGCTGCCAACTTGCTCAATACTGCCTTGTGAAAGGGTATTGGGGTCGATGAAGCGATCAAACAGTACCGCAATGGACAGCGCTTCCAACGAACGGTCGGTGAGATTATGTAAGGTTAACCCCATTCGGCTGCGCGGCGGGGTGTCATTGGGATACTCGTTGATCACACTAAGATCGAGGCGGTAAGTCATCACGCGTTCTCCTTGTTCGAGTGGCCGTTGCCAATCAGTGTTTGCGCACTGATGGCGAGCATAAACCAGCTTGCATGTGGCAACCACTGCTCGCCCCATCGCCAGTTTTGCGCCATATCATCGCAATATGGTGCGGGGTTGAATGCAACCTGTGTTTCATCCTCCATCCCTGCGGTAATGCCATTGCAGATCCCCCCTTTGGCATTAAAAAACCCCAAGTGCGGTAGGTAATCTGGGTTGTTGTGGCCATGTCCATCGAGCATACAGATATCAAATGGGTTTAAACCGAGGATCCAATTAAGCGCCCGTTGGCTAAAGGTGTGGAGGGCAGTATTCAGCGCATCGTCACGAATATGGCGCGTGGCATGACACGCAAAGGTCGCCAGTGAACCCAGGCGTGCATTCTCGCCTTGCCACCAATAGCCGGTTTCATTGTGGTGAGGAATAAAATGACGCACCTGTTTGACGCCATCGACGGGTTTGACGTACTGACGCGGATACGCGAATGGATTATCGGCGGTTTGTGTTAGGTTGAGCTCAAATTGGCAGGCGCGTTCCAGGGCTGTTTGTGCGATAGCCTGATGGCTGGGGTCGGTTTCCACATCGAGATAGCGAGTTAATGCCAACCCGGGTAGACCCGCATCAGCGGCATGGTAAAAGGGGCGGCTCCCATCAGCATTTGCTGACCAATAATACTGGCAAGTTTCATCACTGCGTTGCCGTGCGACCAGCTTTTGCATCCAGCCTCGAGCCTCGCTCAAGAAGGGACAGTCACCGTTCGCACTAATGTGTCTGTCCCCTGAACCTAAAGGTGCCTGTCCCGTTAAATAAGCGTGACTATCCCCGGTAGGTTGCTCCTCGGTAGATTGAGTGGCGTGATGTAACTCGCATGCGGCGAGAAGGGCGCAGGTTTCGTCAATAATGTTGGGTTCACCGTTATCAAGGTAATGATGGTTATGTTCAACTAAATGCCAGTAGCCGCGAATGGCGGCGTCTAAATAGCGTGCTTGGTGGTTAGGCTCCGCGCAAAGAGGGGCTCGGCTTGCGGCGGCAAGGGCAGCAATCGCCATGCCGCCGCCTTGCCGAAAACCGGCTTGGTAAGCCTCACTCATCATTCCATCTTGCGTCGCGTAAGCGCAAAGGGTGCGGCGCTCCGGGTCTTTCGACCATTGATCAAACACCGTCATGTAAAAGAAACCACTAGGGTGTTGGATACGAAGAAGAAAATCGGCGCCGTGTTTCGCTTCATCGGCTAAGCGCGTGCGCATAAATGCGGGGAGCGTGTCCGAGCTAAACTGGCTGGCAAGATCGGCCAGCCCCCAAGCTAAAAGCGGGATTTGTTGCGGATTGAAGTAATTGGCATAGGAAAGGTGGCTCAGGTATTTGCTCACATCGCCAGAGGCATCGTACCACCCACCGGACACATCCACGCGTTCATCAGAGCCAAATACCTTGGCGCGCTGATCCGCGTGTTCATAGATACCGCTACACCGCTGCGATTTAAAGTAATGGAGCAGATCGGAAAACGTGGTGTGAAACAGGCAATTATCCGTGATCTCAAACGGATGGGAATATAGCGGTGTGTCTGTTAATAGCACGAGTTGATAGCGTCCGCGATGTGCAAAGGCAGAAAAATCGAGCGTATAAGCCGTGCCCATCCGCCAGTTGCTTAACTGTGTGCCTTGGTGTAACTCAAACTGCGCCACCACGTTATCGAGTGATACTGTGTCTGTCCCACGAACAAAAGTGTCTGTCCCGGTACTTTTTTTTGCATCTTCTGCGGCATCGTTAAAGTGTCTGTCCCCACCAGAAGAGGAGGCAGTTTTATCGGCAGTGTTAAATGTGCCTGTCCCCTTAAGGGGGGGCAGAGAAATCAGTGCCACGGGGGTGCCGGTGAGGCGGTCGCTGTCACTGACGATCACCGCGTATTTGTCACCGTGTAACGAGTAGCCAATGTGATTGGTCAGCACTTGCATGATGGTATCCTTATTGGTCGCTATTGCTCGTACAAATAGCAGCGCACGTAGTGGTTGTCGGCGAGTTTGGTCACGCCGGGTAGCTGCTCGGTGCATTTAGCGGTGGCATGCGGGCAGCGGCCGGAAAAAGGGCAGCCGACGGAATCTGGTGTCCACAGTGGGATCTCACCCTTGTTGCCCTTTAACTCTTCGTGAATGGATTTGCTCGGGTCGGGTACGGCTGAGACCAATAACTGGGTGTAAGGGTGCTGAGGGCGATGAATAATCTCTTCAGTGTCGCCCCATTCAACCATATGGCCGACGTACATCACTGCCAAGTCTTCGGCAATGTAGCGCGCGGTGGCGATATCATGGGTGATGTAGAGCAGCGACATTTGCTTCTCCACTTTCATCTCTTCCATGAGGTTAAGCACACCGGCACGAATCGACACATCCAGCATCGAGGTAGGCTCGTCGGCGAGTACCACTTCCGCACCCACGGCGATGTTACGCGCCAGGTTTATCCTCTGACGTTGACCGCCCGACAGCTGATGGGGAAATTTTTCCGCCGTTTCTTTGGCCGGAGTGAGGCCTACTTGCTCGAGCAGTTCGAATACCCGTTCTTTCAATTGGGCTTTGTCGCGCTTGGCGACTTTTTTGTGGATCAATAACGGGCGCGCAATATGGTGAAATACATTATGCGTGGGATTGAGCGAGCCAAAAGGGTCTTGCCAGACCATTTGCAGGCCTTCGCGATAGCGCATTAGCTCATCACGTTTTTTAATGGTGGTAATATCGCGGCCCCGATATTCAATGCAGCCGTCGGTCGGGGCGTACATTTTTGCGATCATTTTCGCGGTGGTGGATTTGCCCGAGCCTGATTCCCCCACCACGGCAAGCCCACGGCCTTTGTACATTTTGAACGATACCTCATTGATCGCTCGCATCATGGGTTGTTTAAGGGCGTGGCTGTTGATGGGGAAATCTTTCACCACGTTTTTCCCTTCAACTAGCAATTCTCCAAAACCTGTACTCATCACTGACTTCCTCACATTGGCGCGTTATTAGACTTTTTGTTGGGCGATGGGCTCGCCGTATAGATGGCAGTTGGAATACCGGCCCGGTTCGATTTGGCGTAGCACGGTTTGGGTGGTTCGACACTGTTCATGCACTTGCGCGCAACGTGCTTGAAAGCGGCAGCCGGTCGGGATTTCGAGTAAGTTGAGCGGATTACCTGGAATACCCACCAGTTGGCGCTTCGGCCCGGTGAGTGAGGGAAATGAGCTGCCCAGCCCTTCGGTGTAGGGGTGATACGGATTGGTGAGTACTTGTTTGGACGGCGCGACCTCAATCAGCTCGCCGGAATACATGATCCCAATCCGGTCGGAGAACTCGACCATGAGCGATAAATCATGGGTGATAAACAGAATCGAAAAGCCAAACTCTTCTTTTAACGCATAGATTTTTTGCAAGATCTCACGCTGTACCACCACGTCTAATGCGGTGGTGGGTTCGTCCATGATGATCATTTTCGGGTTCAAGGCCAGCGCAATAGCTATCACTAAGCGCTGACGCATCCCGCCCGAAAACTGGTGCGGATAATCGGTCAGACGGCTGGGGTGAATATCGACAATTTCCAGCAAGCCCTGGGCCCGTTTTACTGCTTGTTTACGGGTCAGGTTGGTGTGGCGCATCAGCACATCGCAAAACTGCTCTTCGAGCGTCAGCACTGGGTTGAGGGCATTCATGGCGCTTTGAAACACCATCGACATCTCCCGCCAGCGAAAGTCGCGCATCCGAGCGTCGCTGTAATCGAGGATATTCTCGCTGTTAAAGATGACTTCTCCGCCGGTGATAAATGCAGGTGGCTTGTGTAGACGCATCAGCGAAAAGGCAACGGTGGATTTACCGCATCCCGATTCGCCAGCCAGGCCGAATACTTCACCGGGGGCAATGTCAAAATTGACGTGATCGCAGGCTCGGACATCACCGGCATCGGTAATGTAGTCCACGCACAGGTCACGGATTGAGATAAGTGGGGTGCGACTCATGATTTATCTCCACTGATCAGCATGTGTTCGGCAACGGGATTCTCGTCGCGGGCTTTCTTTTCTTGTTGGCTGAGTTTTTTCCAGCGCTTCATCCCTTTTTGCGCACGTAATTGCGGGTTGGCAATTTCATCCACCGCGAAGTTGAGCAAGGCAAGCCCTGTAACCAGTAAGGTCAGCGCAATACAAGGCGCGAGTAGCTCCCACCAAGCGCCGATCAGCATGGATGACGAGGTTTGTACGTTGTAGAGCATGATCCCCCAGCTGATGGTGTTGGGATCGCCAAGGCCCAAGAAAGAGATAATGGACTCCATGGCAATGGCATACATCACCGAGCCAATAAAGCTGGCACCAACAATGGGCACGAGGTTAGGCAAGATCTCGACAAAGGTGATACGAAAGCGCGATTCACCCAGCACTTCGGCGGCTTTCACGAACTCTTTTTCGCGCAGGGCAAGGGTTTGCGAGCGAACCACCCGTGCGCCCCACGCCCAGGAGGTACAGCCAATAATGATGGCGATCGTCAGCGGTCCGGCTTCACCGATAAACGCGGCGAGCACGAACAAGAGCGGGTATTGCGGGATCACCAACATAATGTTCATCGCGGCGGTGAGCACATCGTCAACCCAACCGCCTAAATAGCCAGCGGTAATGCCAATTAAAGTGGCGAGCACACACACGGTGATCCCTGCCCCAAAACCCACCGCTAACGAAACTCGGGCGCCATGTACCAACTGCGACCAGACATCACGGCCCATACGGGTAGTGCCAAGGACATGTTCAGCGTCTTTTGACATCAATAAGGTACGGCGGTGATCGGCTAAGTGCGTGGCGACCCAGCCGTCTGGGTTGGCTTGTGCGGCTTTAACCACAAAGCTTGGGTATTCATGTGGGTTACCGGTGCGTTTATCAGGTGCATGCTGGCTTAGCAATGGGGCGAATATCGCCATTAAGATAAATAAGCCGACAATAATGGAGCCCGCGCGCGCGATTTTGTTGCGCACGATAAGCGTGAGGAGATCTTTCATGATTCTTTCCCTCCTGTTCGCAGGCGTGGGTCAAGCACCACGTACAGCATGTCAGCAATTAAGTTAAACGAGAGCATAAACAAGGTCATAATCAGCAGCTGGCCTTGTAGGACTTGATAGTCACGCGCGTTGATCGCATTCAATAGCACTGAGCCAAGGCCGGGATAGTTAAAAATGATTTCCACAATCAGTTGGCCCCCGATGGCAATACCTAGCGACATTGATAGCGCGGTGACACTGGGTAAGAGCGCGTTCCGCGCCGCATAGTTAAACACCACGCGGTTTTCGCTTAACCCTTTGCCGCGGGCCATGGTGATGTAGTCTTCCGCAAGCAGGTTAATCATGTTGTTACGCATGTTGACCAAAAAGCCGCCTACTTGAATGATGGAGGCACAAAAAAGCGGGAGTACGGCGTGATAGGCCACATCTTTAATAAAGGTCCAGCTGGTCCAGTCGGGAGTAACACCCGGCGTGTAGGCGTATCCGGTTGGAAACCATTTCAGCCCAATGGCGAAAATAAACAGCGCCAACATGGCGATAACCACTTGAGGCACCGCTTGGATAATCAGCATTCCTGGGGTGATCACAGCATCGTATTTTCCGCCGCGCTTCCAAGCGGCAAAAATCCCCAAAATCGAGCCCAGCGAGAAGGACAGCAGCACCGCACTGCCGGCGAGAAACAGCGACCAACCAAAGGCTTTGCCCAGCAGCTCGTTTACCGACAACGGATAAAATTGGATAGAGGTGCCTAAATCCCAGCTCAGCACGTTTTTCATGTAGGTGAAATACTGCATATAGAGTGGGCCATCGACGAAGCCCAGTAGTTGTTTCATTGCCTCAATCCGCTCTGGGGTGACTTGCACCGAGGCGTTGGCAAACATCATGGTGACAGGATCACCGGGCATGGCTCGAGGAATAATAAAATTAAGTGTTGCTGCCACTAAAAGGGCAATCATGTAAAAAGTTAGCCGTCGGAAAAAATAACCCATAACCCACACCTTACGCAGCGAAGTGGTGATGTTCGTGGTGTGAACATCGAGGAAAAGCGGGCGCGCAAGGCGCCCGATATTGGTTACTGAACGGGCTTAAGGTCCAGCACATGAAGAAGACGCTCAGGAATGCCGGCCCAGATAGAGGGGCGACCTTTCGGATTGTCTTCGTTCCACCAACCGGTGAAGCGGGTTGTGTTGTATTGATACATTTGTGCGCCAGAAAGCACCGGAATGGTGACCTGATCCTTGGCGATAATCGCTTGGATTTGGTGGGCAATTTCTAGCTGCTCAGCTTTATCCGCGGTTTTGTAGAAGCTGTCTAACAGCTTGTCGAGCTCGGCATTTTGGTAGTAATGCATCGCGAACCGCGGCATGCCATCCCCTTCCTGTAGGTTGGAGTTATACGCGCTATTCCAATAGGTATAAGGGTCAGCACCATGGAAGTAGTTGGTGTAAGCAACGTCGTAATCGGCTTCGAGCATGGCTTGGCGGTATACTGAGAAGTCTGGGGTACGTGCCTTGGCTTTGATACCGGCCTCGGCAAGTTGCTCAACCGCAAGCTGAACGGTGTTGTTGAAGTCGGTCCAGCCATTAGGGGATTGGATCTCGAGCTCAAACGATTTGCCTGACGGGGTTTCAACAAAGCCATCGCCGTCTTGATCTTTAAAACCGGCTTTGGCGAGCAGTGCTTCGGCGCCGTCTAGATCGTATGTATTATATTGACGATATTTCTCATGCACCGCTTCGTCGGACCAAGACTCAAAGGCATAACCTAAGCCAGACGCAAAGTCGTTCACCGTACCACCACCATAAAAGGCGATATCAATGATGGTTTGACGGTCTAGCGCCATCGAAAATGCGCGACGGAAGTCGACATTCGTCAGCGCTTCACGCTTGGCAGGATCAGGGTCATTAAAATTGACCATAAAAGCTTGGGTGCCGGCGGCAGGATACCAATAGTGATGGTTTGGATTGGCCGCGGCATAGGTGCGATCAATGTCAGGAATAAACGATGAGGTCCAGTCCATTTCGCTGTTGATCACCTTGCTCAAAAACTGGTCGTTATTGGCAATTTGTGGTACGCGCAGACAGTCAACATCGAGGTTGTCGTTATCCCAATAATACGGGTTACGACATTGAATATAGAGCTGAGAGGTGAAGGTATCGATAGTGGTGAAGGGACCAGAGCCTACCGGATTTTCATTGGTGTAAGAGGCAGGCTCTTCAACATTTTTCCAGACATGCTCGGGTACCACAGGTACTTTCACAATTTCGTAGGGTACATTGGAGTTTGCCTCAGTGAGCTCAAAGCGGACGGTATAGTCGTCGACCTTTTTCACATCATCAACCCATTGGTTAATGCCAGATTGATCCAATTCAGGGTGGTTTTTGACTAAATCAAACGAATACACCACATCATCAGCGGTATAGGCTTCACCGTCTGACCATTTCACGCCTTTACGAAGGGTGAAGGTGACACTTTTCAGATCATCCGCCATTTCATAGCCGCTCGCGAGACGAAAGACAGGCTGGTTGCCTTTCATTTCGTTAAACACCACTAAAGGCTCATAGATAAAGTCAGTAGTGGTGTGCAGATAGGTAGCGCCGAGGAAAGGGTTAAAGTTACGGACAAAAGTATTGAATTCTTTCGGGTGGATAGTGAGCTCACTGCGCTCGGCGGCACTGACGCCAGCACTTGCGCTCAGCGCACCGATAATTGCAGAGGCAAGTAGGGTCTTGCTGGCAATTCTAATGTTACTCGAAAACATAGCCATTCCTTACTGTTGCTTTCAGTTCACGTGATGGATAGTGATGAACTCGTTGCTAACAACCTTCACGAGCTCAAGCTTACTGTGTTGCCGACCCTTACGTTGTGATTATGGATGGGATGACCCAAGGGATACTTGTTGTACTAGGCCAGCAAACACCCTCACTAAGCCCAAGTTAAGCGAAGGCTGCAATGTGAATAATCGTTAAAACCGTAAAAAAGCACGACGTTGACGTTATTTTTGTTAAAAAAAACAGCCCCAAAGGTAGTTACGCTCAAAAGATGATCACGACTCACTACCGGTAACGACCTTGGGTGGAATTTTAATGGCATTAAAATCATTAGGTTATGGTTATTTTTCTTTTGGGTGATACATGTCACACACCAAAACGCTCTTATTTTTCACCAAGAAAAATCATCGGTTGTTTTGTTGTGACAAGTCGCGCATTTCTGAGTTATATCCGACATAAAAGGGGATTTTTGCTAAGAAGTATTGCGATTGAAATAAGGTTGGTTCGCAAAGATTATTAATGAGCGATTTTAGTTCGTCAGTCAGAGGACAGGCATATTAGTGTCCATTAGTGTCAGTAGACGCACGTCTGAGATCCGCCAATAACCCCCCAATGGGACAGTCACCGGGATTTGCTCCGAGGTTTGCTCACTTATTTCGATGCGCCTGTCCTGATAGGGGGTTAAAAGTGTCTGTCCCAATTGGAATAAGGAAATATGATAGTGAGGACAGACACTTTATTGGTGACAGTGATAGATTAGAGATATCGGGGACAGGCACCTAATGACTAAGGTGCCTGTCCTAGTAAGGGTAAAAGTGCCTGTCCCCAAAAGGGAAGGCACTTTATTGCAGTGGTGGGTGTGTTGCTAGTCGTCTAGCAGTAGCTGGCGAAGTTGTTGGTAATAGGACTCCAGCTGAGTGCGGGTCGGACTGCGTTTATCGCAATGATCGAGGATAAAGCGAATGGAGCTCAGCACCGTGCGCCACCGCGGAGTTTTTGGCAGGGTTTCGATGAGCAGGTACTTATCCAGTGTGCGGGTTTGTAAGCTACTACGATCAAGGTAGACGCGCCAGAGACCACTTTGCTCGGCAAAATCGAATTTGCTTTTGCCTGTGGCTTCTTCCCAGTAATCTAAGCTGGCTACCATGGCATCAACAATTAGCTGTCTACGTGTGTTGGTTTTATCTTGCTGTTGGTGTTGCGCTTTTTCCGCAAGGGCTTCAAATTCCCCGCCCATCGCTTTAAGCGTTTCAAGTTGGCGCGAGTCTCCGCCTAATGCGTAGCCAGATAAGGCTTCGATGGCGCTTTCTAGACTCTGTATACGAGACTGAGACACGGGCGCGTCTGTGTTGATGACATACAGGCTATCAATGTCAGACTCGGCTGGAAAACGCAGCAGCATACCGTCAACGTCTTGGGGTTGTCCTTCAATATAAATGGTCAGTGGGCCTTGATAGCGCTCCATATGATTGGCCTGCTCGGGCGCTTTCACTAAGGCTTGACCGTGCATCCGTTTTACCTCGTCCTGTTCACGCCCAAATAAGGAGGCTGCCGCTTGGTTAACAAAGCGAACCTGGCCATCTCTTCGCATACCTAACATGGCTTCAGGGGCGAGAGAGAGCTGTGAAATCAACCAAGACTGGGTTTCAAGTAGGCTGGCTTGTTGGCGGGCACTTTGTTCAAGTGCCTGCTCGAGGCGTTGGTTTTCTTGGCGGCGTTGTTCCGCTTGGCTGGCGGCAAGATGTGTGGCTATCCGTGCGGCAAGCTCTCTTTTGTCAAAGGGCTTACAGAGATAATCATTTGCGCCGACCTCAAAGCCATAGATGCGATCATCAGGCTGATTTAAGGCGGTCAGCATGATAATCGGAAGGGCAGCATGGTCAAAGCGCTCTCGCAGCTGCTCGCAGACCTCGAATCCACTCATGCCGGGCATGAGCACGTCGAGTAAGATGAGATCTGGCTTTGTGGTGGTGATATGATCAATCGCTGTGCGCCCATCGCTTGCTGTATTGACCTGATAGCCTTCAATATTTAGAAAGCTGGTGAGTACTTGTTGATTGGTGGGCTCATCATCGACGACTAAAATATGTAACCCGTTGTTCTTACTACTTTGTTCAACGGCTTCCGAGGCGGCGTGATCGAGCGCCTCTCTCGTGTCATCTTGATGAATGTGCTGGGTAGAGAAGGCGGTAAGATCGGTGCTCAACACCGGGGGCTCATCGACACGCGGAAGGGTGAAGCTAAAGGTGGTGCCCACTTGTGGCTGGCTGCTGACGTAAAGCTGGCCGCCCATCAGCTCGACAAGTTGACGACTGATGGAGAGACCAAGACCTGCGCCGTGTTGATAATGATAGTGGCTACTTACTGCTTGTGCGAGCGGCTCAAAAACGGTACTTAACTGTTCTGCGGGGATCCCTTTACCCGTGTCAACCACTTGGATGCGAACGCGATCGTCCAAGGTGTCGGCGCTAATAACAATCTTACCCGCATCGGTGAACTTAATCGCATTTCCCAGTAAATTGTACATAACTTGCTCAAGGCGTTGGGGATCTGCGTGTACCCAGATTGGCGTGTCGCTGAGCTGATTAATGATGTTTAGCGGCTTATCTTTTTTAAGGTGCTTGGCGAGTGACAGCACAAGCTGAGTGATGGCATTGAGGTTGACAGGGCCTTGCTCCAAGTCTAATTGCCCATAGCGCATTTTGTGGTAGTCCAAGAGGTCATCGACCAGCTTGGCCAAGCGCTGGCCGCTGTTGACGATAATCGACAGTTGATACTGATGGTCGCGACTAATCGGACCGTTCGCACCGTCAATCAGTGCTTCGGCAATCCCTATCATGCCGTGTAATGGAGTGCGAAGTTCATGAGAGGTGGTGGCCAAGAATTCATCTTTCAGCTTGTTGGCGACATGCAGCTCTTCATTCTGAGCACGTATGGTGGTGATGTTAGCTTCTAAGGTCTGATTCTGCTGGCGGATTAAGTCTAGTTTTTCGCGAATGGCATGGCGCATACGGGCAAAGCTAATCGCCAAACGCCCGATTTCATCACGACGACGCGTGTGGTGGATTTGGGTATCAAGGTCACCCGCACTGACTTTTTCGGCCGCCCATGTAAGCTGAAGCAGTGGGCGAGTAATAAAGTTGGACATATAGTGCGAGGCAATCACCACCGCGAGAATCGCAAGTAACATGGCGACGATAAAAAGCTGTTGTAGCTGGTGGATACGTGCGTAGGCGACTTGCGTGGGGACTTCAGCCACGAGTCCCCATTTCAGGCCGTGGGTGCGAATGGGGGTGTAAGCGGCGAGCATGGTTTGGCCTGACTGGGTTTGATAGCGGGTGACACCCGTTTCTCCGGCTATGGCTTTTTCTACGGCAGGCGTGTTACTGATCAGCTGACTTTTGCTGGTTAAATGCGCTCGAGTCTTGCCATCATCGCCGACGAGGTGCGTTTCAATCGCATTGGTTTCTCTAGGTGCCATCAGCTTAGTAAGGGCATGGTTAGGAAGCCGGAACAGCGCGTAGCTATGCAGATACCCTTGCTGAATAATAGGGGCGCCAAGCCATGCCACCGGGGCGTCGGTCTCTTCAGCGGAAAAGTCCGAGATAATCACCTTAGGGGTCGGATCTAACTTCCCTTTTGTCTGTTGCGTTTGCTGTTTCAGGGCCGCGAACGTCTGCCCTAATCGTGCATTACGATGCGGGTCTGAGAGTAAGTTAGTGCCAAAGTTGCCCAGCTTTTTCACCGAATAGGTGACGTTGCCTTGCTTGTCGACCAAGAGTAAGTCGTCAAAATCGGCGCGAGCGATCAAAGCTTGATAAGCGCGGTGATAGCGTTTATGGAGCAGCCGATAACGCTCGGTGGCGGAATAATGGGGATCGTCCTTGGGCACAGGCGTTTTAACCCTTTCACCGGACCCAAGATAATAGCGACGTTGCGCGTAGTCACGTGCCGCGTCGATGTTTGGTCGTAGTCGCTGAAACGCATTGACCAAACCATAAAAATGACCACCACTGGCGTAGGCTAGCTCCGAGGCGACAAACCCAAGGACTTCCGCCTCTTTGGCAGCAAAATAATCGTTGACTTGCTGTTGCTTACTGTCGCGAACCGATAAAAGGTGTGCTGTGCTTTGCTCTTGGAGATCTTGGCTATGGGCGTTGAGAAAAAACAAAGCGACCACGATGAGAGGGAGGAGACTCAGTAGCAGAAAGGCCAGCATCAAGGTGTGATGGAGGCGTTTAAATGGGTAAGCAGTAAACAAGGATTTCATAAGCAACAGCATCTTCCCTACAGCAACTTGCCAATATCGTGGCCGGTATGTTGGCCCCTGATGAGTCTGTATCTCTGGCGAAAAGAGTTGGGAGTCGTGTGACGACACGACAATCATCTTATGCCTGACGTTACTGAGTTTTTTTTCTTTGACAAGGAAGTCGCGATGGAAGCGTGTGGATCGACGCACTTTTCCGTGTATCGCTGCAAGATTGCGTATGTTTTGCCCACGTGATTGCATGGAACAACGGTCAAATAAAAAGGCCTCGACAGATGCCGAGGCCTTTAGCATTCCGAAGGTAAACGGAATTAGTACTGAGGTTTGGTCGCCGGTGCGTAGGCAGATGCACGTGCCTCGGCGCTACCTGCTGCTTTCGCTGCTGGGTTAGGCGCTTTAAAGGTAGCGATGGCCACCGGGCTGTGATCAACTGGTTCGTTCGGTGCCGGTGCTTTCATCATCGGTGATGTCGCTCGGCGGTATTGAATCGTTGCCGTCGGGGCATTGATTTCCGCTTCGCGCTCAATCACTTTCTCGGTCACCAAATCGACCTCTGAGTCTTGCTCAGGGGTTGCCGTTGGCGCGTCTGTCATCGCGACATTTGGCATCGCATCGACCACCGGTGTTGCTTGGCTTTGTGCCGGTTGTGGCGCTGGTTCAGAGGCACTTGTCGAAGCCATCGGTTGGGTCGACACTGACTCTGTCTCCTCCGATTTAGCTTGCATGATAATGACTTTACCCATGGCCATTTCTGGACGGGCAACACCACTGACGATAGCCTTACTGTTTTGGCGCTTGTCTTGGCGGCGACGGTCTTGTTTGACTTTCACCGGCTGCTCTGCCGACCACACCTTGCCCATCGCCATTTCGGGTGACGCCATACCGGTAGTCAGCGGCATTGGACTTTTCACCATTGGACGGCGACGACGACGCTGCCCACTGGCGCGAAGGTGGCGCGGTGAGCGACGGTTACGGCGCTTGTCCTGCTGACCTTCTTTCTTGGCATTATCAGGCTGCTGTTTGGCTTGCTGCGCCACTTCTGCCCCGACTTGCTGCAAGTCTTTACCTTGGTCAGGTGTTACCTCGGCCGCCACTTGGCTATCCGCATTGTCTTTGTTGATACGGACACTGCGATTTAGCTTACGACGTTGACGGCGTTGTTTAACCTGTTCGGTCTTCTCTGTCTTTTGATCGGGTTGCTTATTACTTTTATCCGCTTTGTCAGCCTGTGGCTTGGTTGCCTTAGCGTCTTCCTGCGCCGCAGGCTTTTTCGCTTTGTCGTTGCGGTTATCGTTACGGGTTTTCTTCCCTTTACGATTATTATCGCGACGTTCTTCTTGCGGCTTATTCTGGCGGCGTTGTTTGTTATTCCGTCCACGTTCACCGTTGTTGCTATCACTTTGCTCGTCGCGGTTTTGTGGCTTGTTTTGGCTACGTGACTTATTGCGCTGGCTGTGTGATGGCTTCTGGCTTTGCTCTGTCTGAGCTGGCTCAGGTTGGGCGGCAGGCTGTGACGATGAAGCGGTTGCTGCATCATCAGCGGGCGCGGCAAACAAGCGCGAGAAGAACTGACTCACTTTGGCGAACAGGCCTGGCTGGGTTGTCGCTGTTGGCTCATCGGTTGGCGCAGCCGCTTTGGTTGCACTGGGTGCTGGCGAGCTTGGCGCCGCAAATCCCTGTAATACAGGCTCTTCACGTTTTTTCGCTGGACGCGCTTGTTGTGGCTCTTCGCGGGCTTCTACTTCCTTGAGCGCATCAATCTGGCTAGGCAACTGATAGGACAGGTTCGCCATTTCTTCACCGCCGCGGACGCGAACCACATCAAAGTGTGGCGTCTGCATGTCGGCACTGGGTACCACGACCACTTTGACATTGTGGTATTTCTCAATGTGCTGGACCGAGCGGCGCTTTTCGTTAAGCAGGTAAGAAGCGACGGGGACCGGGACGATACCCAATACTTGCGCCGTATTTTCTTTCATTGCTTCTTCTTCCATCAGACGAAGAATCGACAATGACAGTGACTCGTTGTCACGAATCACACCGGTGCCTTTACAACGCGGGCAAATATGATGACTGGCTTCTGCCAATGACGGGCTGAGGCGCTGACGTGACATTTCCAGCAAACCAAAGCGTGAAATACGGCCGATTTGTACCCGTGCACGGTCCATGCGGACAGAGTCACGCAATTTGTTCTCCACCTCGCGTTGGTGGCGGACAGGCGTCATATCGATGAAGTCGATCACGACCAAGCCACCTAAGTCACGCAGACGCAATTGGCGGGCAATTTCTTCTGCTGCTTCGATGTTGGTTTGCCGCGCCGTCTCTTCAATATCACTGCCTTTGGTGGCTCGGGCAGAGTTGATATCGATTGAGGTCAGGGCTTCGGTTGGGTCAATGACAATCGAGCCACCTGAGGGTAAGCGCACTTCGCGTTGGAAGGCAGATTCGATCTGACTTTCAATCTGATAGTGGCTAAATAGCGGCACTTCACCTTCATAAAACTTGATGCGGCTGACAAAGTCAGGACGAACCAGCTTGATGTGCTCTTGCGCGCGTTGGAAGACCTTCTCACTGTCAATCAAGATCTCACCGATATCACGGCGCAAATAGTCACGGATCGCACGGGCAATCACGTTACTTTCTTGATGGATAAGGAAAGGCGCAGGGTTGGCGTTAGCTGCCTCTTTCACCGCTTGCCAATGATTGAGCAGCACTTTCAAGTCCCACTCAAGCTCTTCGGCCGATTTACCCACACCTGCGGTGCGTACAATCAAGCCCATCCCTTGCGGCAGTTCGAGGCCAGACATGGCTTCTTTAAGCTGGCTGCGCTCTTCTCCCTCAATGCGACGAGAAATCCCGCCAGCACGTGGGTTGTTTGGCATTAATACCAAATAGCTCCCCGCAAGCGACACAAACGTTGTCAGGGCGGCCCCTTTATTGCCGCGCTCTTCTTTGTCTACTTGGACAATCACTTCCTGGCCTTCTTTCACCACATCTTTGATGTTTGGGCGGCCTTGATAGGTATAACCGGAAGGGAAGTATTCGCGAGCGATTTCTTTTAGAGGGAGAAAACCGTGTCTTTCGGCGCCGTAATCAACAAATGCCGCTTCTAGGCTAGGTTCGATACGGGTAATGCGTCCTTTGTAGATATTCGCTTTTTTTGACTCATGGCCAGGACTCTCGATATCGAGGTCGTATAGCCGTTGACCGTCGACCAATGCGACGCGCAACTCTTCTTTCTGAGTTGCGTTAATCAACATTCTTTTCATCTGATTGTTCTCATTTATTTATCGTTGTTATTAGCGGTTGATGACGAGAGCAGTCGTCAATGCTGCCTGACCCCAAGTCTGATATGGTGCAGCCTCCCGGCTGGAGAAAATCAGGGGTGCGCTCGGGCAAGTTTTAATCGGCCAGCTGCAACGGTTTTTATGGCTCACCGGATTACGCAGTTGGCGTCCGCCGTTTTTACCGATGGCGGAGAGCTCTGACACTGACTAACGGTCTCGTGTCAACACACTAAACGGGTGCTTTTGGTTTACGTCTTACGCCAATTGCCGCGTAACGCCTTAAAAGCATTCGGAATTATGGTTCTTTTACGGATGTCACCGCATACAGCTATCGCTTGATGGATTCATCGCAGACTCAGCTTTTTATCGAAAAATGCATGTTCCGCTGATGAAGTCGCTGTCACAGGCGATAAACTGTGTTTCAGATAAGCGTTTGCTTTTCTGATTAACGCCGCAACTATAGCAGGGAGACTAAAGTCCAGCAATCGGCTTTATTCGCTTATGTTGTCTTGGTAGTAAAACCGCGCAGATGTGGTGTTTTTTTGCACGATGATGCCTTTGTGCTTCTCGCGGTAATGGGGGCGAGCACAGCCCGTCGCTGTGCTAGGTAAGGGATAACTTGCCGTAGCAGGTGCATGTCGCTGTGCTTAGCGGTAGAATGAAGGTTATGACAGAACAAAAAACTCAAGTGCGATTCATCGACATCGATGACGACATCGCCGGCCAACGTATCGACAATTTTCTGCGAAATCAGCTGAAAAACGTCCCCAAAAGTATGATTTATCGCGTGCTTCGTAAAGGAGAAGTGCGAGTTAATAAAAAACGCATAAAACCAGAGTATAAGCTGCAAGCCGGAGACGTGGTGAGGGTGCCTCCCATCCGCCTTCCAGAGCGCGATGAGAAAGCTGCCCCCAGTACCAAATTAGACAAAGTGGCTGCGCTTGAGCATTGCATTATTTATGAAGATGACCACCTACTTGTGCTCAATAAGCCTTCGGGTACCGCGGTGCACGGGGGAAGTGGGCTACAATTTGGCGCGATAGAGGCAATGCGCGCACTGCGTCCCAAAGCGCGCTTTTTGGAGCTGGTGCACCGGATTGATAGAGACACCTCCGGGATCTTATTGATTGCTAAAAAACGGTCTTCGTTGCGCCATCTGCAAGCGCAATTTCGCGAAAAAACGGTACGCAAAGACTATTATGCCTTGGTGATGGGCAAATGGCCGACTAAACAGCGCAAAGTTACGGCACCTTTACTGAAAAATGAGGTGAACAGTATTGTGCGTGTCAATTCAAAGGGGAAGCCGTCGGAAACCCGTTTTAAAGTGCTTGAGAGCTTTGCTGAAGCAACCTTAGTGCAAGCAAGCCCTGTGACCGGGAGGACGCATCAGATTCGTGTGCATGCTCAGTATATGGGTCACCCGTTGGCGTGGGACGACCGCTATGGCGATCCCCGTTTTGATGCGTATACCAAGTCGTTTGGGTTGGATCGTTTATTTTTACATGCGGCCACCATCTGCTTCCGACACCCGAACAAGGATGAAAGCATGACGCTCAATGCACCGATGGAGCCCAAGCTTGAGCGGGCGCTTGAGGGACTACGGGCAAAGACCGCATCATCTAGAGGTTAAATGCATGACTGTCGAATTACCGCTTACATCTGCTTGGCAATCTGGCGAAAGCCAGATCAGCCAAACGTCGCATTCAGTGCTTGCTCCATACTCATTGTTGATCTTTGACTGGGATGGCACTGTGATGGATTCGATTGGGCGCATTGTCTCCAGCCTGGATGCGGCGGCTCGTTTGACAGGGCAACTACCCATTTTACCGCCTGAGCGTTTGCAAACCATGATTGGCCTGAGTTTAGAAAAAGGTTATCAACGACTTTACCCTGATGCAGATCCAACATGGTATGGCGATTGGATTCACCACTATCGCCAACAGTTTGTGCACGATAACCCGACGCCGTGTCAGCTATACCCTGGCGTGAAAGACACCCTTATGTCTCTAAAAGCGCAGGGGTTTCAATTGGCGGTGGCAACCGGGAAATCACGCGCTGGGCTTGATCGGGCGATGGCCGAGACGGGAACTCAGGATTTGTTTTCGGTGACGCGATGCGCCGATGAAACGGCCTCTAAGCCGGATCCTCAAATGTTGGATGAAGTGTTAGCGCATACAGGCATGCCACGGGATAAAGCGCTGATGATTGGCGATACCGGGCATGATATGCAACTAGCCATCAATGCGAATATGGCAAGGCTCGCGGTTACTTGGGGCGTAGAAGACTCTGCCAGCCTTTCGACGTTTGAACCCGTTGCGGTATTAAACAGCCTAAATGAGCTGGTGAGCTAATTGGTCGCTTTGATTGTGCTTAAGTTGCGTGCTGGTAAGGTTGCAACTACGTGTGCGCTGATGATGAGTTAGCGCATTAAATAACAGAGATACCCTCCTTTTCTAGCATTTCACGCAAGCGTATTAACGGCAGACCAACAAGGGTATTCGGATCGCGTCCGTGCATCGCATTGAAAAGGGCAATGCCCAAACCTTCACATTTAAAGCTGCCAGCACAATCTAGCGGCAGTTCTTTGTCGATATAACGAATAATTTCTTGTTCGCCTAGCTCACGAAAATCGACATGAAAGGGTTCAACGTCCGATTGATGCTCCCCCGTGTCACTGTTTATCAATGCAATCCCTGTATAAAAGGTGACTTGCTTGCCGCTTGCGCGTTTTAGCTGTTCGATCGCCACCTCTCGCTCATGCGGCTTGCCTAACACCTCCTCGTCTATTACACACACTTGGTCTGAACCGATAATGAGCGCATTATCGAATAGCGGCATCCCTGCCATGGCCTTTTCGAGTGCCAGGCGCTCAACCATGTCAGTCGCACGCTCGTGCTCCTGCCGACTTTCGTCAATGGCAGGAGAGAAGGCCGTGAAAGGCAGCGCAAACTTTTTAAAGATAGACTGACGATAGGGAGAACTTGAGGCCAGCACAATTTTTGGTGGTTGTGTGGAGTGCATGAGCGATCCTTCTTTCTTGCGCGCAGGGTTAGATTTGACCAAAAAACAACCCGCATCAGTGATTGTTTATTTCCAACTCTCAGTCTAACCTGAAAAAATGGTAGGCGCGACTTTGAGTCGGGCAAAGCCGTAGCGGTGTGCCTAGCTGACTTATTGACGGCGGTGAAAGGGTGGGTTTTCATTGTTGCTGGTACGAATGGACAAAGCACCAGCGGCATCCCGATCACCGATGGAATGTGCGCTTTTGTCGCTATCACCCTTTCGCGCCTGACACAGGCAACATTTTCTTTGACTCCAGCGCATTTGGAGGCTAATATTCGCGCCCTATGCAGAAGGTAAAGCTACCGCTGACGGTTGATCCGTTCCGTTGTGCACAAAAGCAACTTGACTATGATGGTCTTGTAGACAAGCAGCGTTTAGTGCGTCTCGGTGAGGCAACCCAAAGCATCGATAGTGATGCGGAAGTGATGCTTTCGTTCGACATTGACGCCCAAGGGCTCAAAACGGTCACCGGTCGTGCGACCGTCACAGTGAGTCTTGAGTGTCAACGTTGTTGGGAGCCATTTTCATATCGCTATGAAACTGAATTCGTTTATAGCCCGGTTTTCAATGATGACCAGGTTGGCAATTTACCGGATGCTTATGAGCCGGCATTAGTCGACGAAAACGGTGAGATTGATCTGATTCAATTAGTCGAAGACGAGTTGATTGTGGCCTTGCCACAAGTCGCCATGCACGAAGACACCGACTGTAAAGTTAGTGCAGAGAACATGGTGTATGGGGAAATCCCACTTGCTGATGAGCGTCCAAATCCGTTTGCCGTACTAAAAAACTTAAAGCAAAGTAACGAGGAGTAGGGTCAATGGCCGTACAAAAGAACCGTAAAACCCGTTCTAAGCGTGGTATGCGTCGTTCACACGATGCACTGGGTACTCAAGCTGTATCTGTAGACAAAACCAGCGGTGAAACTCACCTGCGTCACAACATGACTGCAGACGGTTTCTACCGTGGCCGCAAGGTTATCAACAAGTAAGGTTGACCCTTGACTCGGTTAACCATTGCACTCGATGCGATGGGCGGGGATTTCGGTCCCCAAGTCACAGTGCCTGCCTCCGTGCAGGCATTGTCACGTTTTGCGGACCTAAACGTGATCCTAGTGGGCGACGAGCACCACATTAAGGCGTCACTGAACCAGCTCAATGCCCAGCATCATTCCCGATTATCTATCGTCCATGCCCCGGACGAGATCCCTAATGATATGCGTCCGTCTACGGCGCTGCGCCGCAGCCATGGCACGTCTATGCGCGTGGCACTGGAAAAGGTGGCCAGTGGTGAGGCGGATGCGTGTGTGAGTGCAGGGAACACCGGGGCGCTAATGGCGTTATCCAAGTACTTGCTCAAGCTCTTGCCTGGCATTGATCGTCCCGCCCTCGTAACAGCCTTACCAGGCGCCAATTATCAACGTAAATGGTTGCTGGATTTAGGTGCCAATGTGGCCTGTGATGCCGATACCTTATTCCAATTCGCGGTGATGGGCGCGGTGTTAGCGGAGGCTGAGTTAGGCCATACCCCGCGTATCGGCCTATTAAATATTGGTGAGGAAGCGATCAAAGGCAATGATTTGGTGCGTCGCTGTGCTGATCTCTTGCAGCACAGTGAGTCCGTGCGTTACACCGGCTACGTAGAGGGCGACCAGATCTACACGGGGGAGACGGATGTGATTGTCTGTGATGGCTTTGTCGGCAACGTGGCGCTAAAAACCAGCGAGGGAGTGGCACGTTTGATCATCGACAAGGTGAAAGCCCATCTCCACCCGCATCCTATTAAGCGTTGGATCGCGAAATGGCTATTTTCTGATCTATTAAATCAACTCCAACAGCTGAAACCCGACCAGTACAACGGCGCAAGTTTGCTAGGATTGCGCGGCATCGTTGTAAAAAGCCACGGACGCGCTGATATCGCCGCTTACGAAAACGCTATTTTTGAGGCGGTGCACGAGGTCGAACGGCAAATCCCAACTAAGATAAGTGACCGTTTAGAGGCAGTTCTTCTCGAGAGGCATTAGTAGTCTTCATGTATAGTAAGATTTTGGGCACAGGCAGCTATTTGCCTGAACAGGTTCGCACCAATGCTGACCTTGAACAAATGGTAGACACCAGTGATGAGTGGATTGTGACCCGTACGGGGATCAAGGAGCGTCGCATTGCTGCACCGACAGATACCGTTGCCTCGATGGCGTATCAGGCCGCCGTACAGGCGATAGATATGGCTGCCATTGATAAACATGACATCGACCTGATTATTGTTGCCACCACTAGTGGTGAGCGTGCGTTTCCCGCGGCTGCCTGTGACGTGCAAGCCATGTTGGGGATTAAAGGGTGCCCCGCCTTTGATATCGCGGCGGCATGCTCTGGTTTCGTGTATGCACTCAGTGTGGCGGATCAATACGTTAAAAACGGCCTGGCTAAAAATGCGCTGGTGGTGGGCGCAGATCGCCTGTCTCACACCTGTGATCCCGATGATCGCTCCACCATCATTTTGTTCGGTGATGGTGCAGGTGCCGTCGTGCTCTCTGCCGATGAAAATGATGGTATTTTGTCCACACACTTGAAAGCTGATGGCAAATTTGGCGAGCTATTGAAACTTAAGTATCCGGAGCGTGGTCAATCGTTAGAAGCCGATGAAGCGTGGCTTTATATGGCGGGGAATGAAGTCTTCAAAGTAGCGGTAACACAACTGGCCAATATTGTGACAGAAACGCTTCAGGCCAACCAAATTGAAAAATCAGATATCGATTGGTTGGTACCACACCAAGCCAATTACCGGATTATTAAAGCGACCGCGAAGAAACTCGCGATGTCGATGGATCAAGTGGTATTGACGCTTGACCGCCATGGCAACACGTCTGCCGCATCGGTGCCAACTGCCCTTGATGAGGCGGTGCGCGATGGGCGAATCCAACGAGGCCAGACACTCTTACTTGAGGCGTTTGGCGGCGGATTCGCGTGGGGTTCAGCGTTAGTCAGATTTTAAATAAATAGGAAAACAGCTATGTCTTCAACAGCTCGTTCTTCAACCGCGATTGTCTTTCCCGGTCAAGGCTCGCAAGCCGTGGGTATGCTCGGGGAGCTCGCCGAACAATATGGCGTTGTGCAGCAGACGTTTGCAGAAGCGTCAGACGTGCTTGGCTATGACCTTTGGGCATTGGTCCAGCAAGGGCCTGACGCGGACTTAAATGAAACCCATCGCACCCAACCGGCGTTACTCACCGCGTCTGTTGCTATTTGGCGTGTATGGGAAGCTCAAGGTGGTGCGGCGCCCATGATGTTTGCTGGTCATAGTTTGGGTGAATATTCTGCCTTGGTGTGTGCGGGTGTATTGGATTTTAAAGAAGCCGTTAAGCTTGTCGAGTTGCGCGGTCAATTGATGCAAGAGGCGGTGCCAGCGGGTATTGGCGCGATGTCGGCGATTATTGGTCTCGACAATAACGCGATTGCCACGGCGTGCGAACAAGCGGCGCAAGGTCAGGTGGTCTCACCGGTTAACTTCAACTCGCCAGGCCAAGTGGTGATTGCGGGGAATAAAGAAGCGGTTGAGCGTGCTAACGCCCTGTGTAAAGACGCGGGCGCAAAACGTGCATTACCGCTGCCCGTGTCAGTGCCTTCTCACTGTGCGCTGATGAAGCCAGCAGCAGAAAAACTGGCGCAAGCACTGGAATCGGTCACCTTTAATGCACCACGTGTTCCTGTGGTCAACAATGCAGATGTAGCAACGCCGATAGAGCCGGCTGCAATTAAAGAAGCCTTGGTGCGTCAATTACATAGCCCGGTACGTTGGACTGAAACGGTCGAGCATATGGCGGCTGAAGGTGTGGAGCAGCTATTGGAATTTGGCCCTGGCAAAGTATTGACTGGCTTGACCAAACGCATCAACAAGGCGTTGAGTAGCGCGGCGGTCAATGATAGCGCCAGCCTTGCCGCGGCGAAGGCATAAACCGTATTACGAAGACACTTTGTGACTGCCGGCGTATGTCGGCAGAATCAACTAAAAGGGTAACCGAATGAAACTAGACGGAAAAGTAGCGCTGGTGACAGGCGCAAGCCGTGGGATCGGCCGAGCCACGGCAGAGCTTTTAGCGGAGCGTGGTGCCACTGTAATTGGTACGGCGACCAGCGAAAAAGGCGCCGCGGCAATCAGCGATTACCTCGGTGAAAACGGTAAAGGCCTGGCACTCAATGTGACCTCGACAGAGTCAGTCGCAGAGGTGCTTGATACGATCAAAAAAGAATTTGGCGATGTTGATATTCTGGTTAACAACGCCGGTATCACTCGTGATAACCTATTGATGCGGATGAAAGACGACGAGTGGCAGGACATTATGGACACCAACTTGACGTCGATCTTCCGTTTATCAAAGGCAGTATTGCGTGCGATGATGAAAAAACGCTGTGGCCGAATCATTAATATTGGTTCTGTGGTCGGTGTGATGGGTAATGCGGGACAGGCAAATTATGCGGCGGCAAAAGCAGGCGTGATTGGCTTTACCAAATCCATGGCACGTGAAGTGGCTGCGCGTGGCATCACAGTGAATACGGTCGCCCCTGGTTTTATCGAAACCGATATGACCAAGGCGCTAAATGATGAACAGCGCGCTGCGACTCTGGCACAAGTGCCAGCAGGGCGTTTGGGTGATCCAAAAGAGATTGCTGCAACGGTGGCGTTTTTAGCCTCTGATGATGCCGCTTACATGACGGGTGAGACCTTGCACGTCAATGGCGGTATGTACATGATTTGATCGAGACCGTTGCAATCTCGAATGACACACGTCAAACTCCGATTGATTTGTCCCCAAATCGTGGTTTGACCAGCCGTGGAGGTCTTGCAACTTCCACATTAATGAATAAACTACAGCACATATCGCATCTGCGAATCTTGTAAGGACTAGTATTAATATGAGCAACATCGAAGAACGCGTAAAGAAAATCATCGTTGAGCAACTAGGTGTCGACGAAGCAGAAGTGAAAAACGAAGCTTCATTCGTAGACGACTTGGGCGCGGACTCTCTGGATACCGTTGAGCTGGTAATGGCTCTTGAAGAGGAATTCGATACAGAGATTCCAGATGAAGAAGCAGAGAAGATTACTACTGTACAGGCAGCCATCGACTACGTTGTCGGCGCTTCAGCGTAATCTCAGAATCCTACCAGGCGGTCTCCTTGACCGCCTGTGTTCTTTTTAAGCTATTCTAATTTCCAAACTAATATTCTCCGGAGAATATCATCGTGTCTAAGCGTCGTGTTGTTGTGACTGGCATGGGTATGTTGTCACCCGTGGGTAACTCAGTTGAGTCTTCATGGAAAGCTCTGCTAGCCGGGCAAAGCGGTATTTCCGCGATTGAGCATTTTGATGCCACTCACTTTGCCACCCAATTTGCCGGCATGGTTAAGGACTTCAATTGTGAAGACTACATGTCGAAAAAAGATGCACGAAAAATGGACTTGTTCATCCAATACGGCATTGCTGCCAGTGTGCAAGCCATTAAAGACTCCGGATTGCAAGTGGATGACAATAATGCACACCGTATAGGTGTCGCGATAGGTTCAGGCATTGGTGGTCTTGGTTTGATTGAACAAAACCATCGTGCGTATATGGACAAAGGTCCGCGTAAAATCAGCCCCTTCTTTGTCCCATCAACCATCGTTAATATGATTGCAGGGCACGTGTCGATTAACTACGGCATGCGTGGCCCAAACATCTCGATTTCAACCGCATGCACCACAGGCCTGCATAATATTGGTCATGCTGCCCGTATGATTGCATACGGTGATGCAGACGCCATGGTTGCTGGCGGCGCAGAGAAAGCCTCCACCGAGCTTGGTATGGGCGGTTTTGCCGCCGCCAAAGCATTATCAACACGTAACGATGATCCACAGTCGGCCTCTCGCCCATGGGACAAAGATCGTGATGGTTTTGTGCTGGGTGATGGGGCAGGCGTGATGGTGCTTGAAGAATACGAGCATGCGAAAGCACGTGGTGCGACCATTTACTGTGAATTAGCCGGTTTTGGTATGAGTGGCGATGCTTACCATATGACGTCACCCAGTGAAGACGGCTCAGGTGCGGCACTGGCGATGGAAGCGGCGATTCGTGATGCGGGTATCAACCCGGCACAAATTGGCTACGTTAACGCGCATGGTACATCGACTCCAGCGGGTGATGTGGCGGAAAGCAAGGCGATTCGTCGTGCAATGGGAGACGCAGCTGATAGCATGTTGGTCTCCTCAACCAAATCGATGACGGGTCATTTGCTGGGTGCGGCAGGCTCTGTTGAATCTATTATCACTGCCATGTCGCTGATTGACCAAGCCGTCCCACCAACGATCAACCTTGATAATGTTGATGAGGGTTGCGATTTAGATTACGTGCCGCACGAAGCGCGTGACGTAAAAATGGAGTACGCGTTGTGTAACTCCTTTGGTTTTGGTGGCACCAACGGCTCTTTGATCTTCAAAAAGCTGTAATGCGCATCGGCGTTTATACAGCCTAAAAAGAGTTTGCTATAGTAACGGCCCGACGATTCGGGCCGTTTTTTATTGTCGGTAAGATGAGTTGATTGTCGAGGTTGATAGATGTACTGGGTAAACGGACACCCTTGTCGCGAACTAGCGGTCGCTGACCGAGGGCTCCAATTTGGTGATGGCTGTTTCACCACTGGCCATGTGTATCAGGGTCTATTACTTGACCGTGATGCCCATATACTGCGTTTACAAAGCACTTGTGAGCGATTAGCCATTCGCGGGGTCGATTGGTCGGCACTCGCAATAACGCTCGATCAAGCGTGTCAGCATTCGCAGGATGAACAGGTGTTGAAAGTGATCATCACCCGAGGGCAGGGGGGCCGCGGTTACAGTCCTAAAGGCTGCTCGTCGCCAACCGTGATTGTCAGCCTGCATCCGTATCCACGCCATTATCATCACTGGCAACAGCATGGCGTGGCGTTGGCGACGACGCACATACAACTTGGTGCGTCACCTTTGGCGGGGCTTAAACATCTCAATCGGTTAGAGCAGGTATGCCTAAAGCTGGCACTGGAAGACGCCGAGGCCGATGATTTCGTAGTCGCGGACATGTTTGGCAACCTAGTTGAAACCACGGCATCTAACCTTTTCTGGTGCCAAGACCATGTCATCTATACACCTGATTTAGCCTATGCCGGTGTGGCGGGATTAATGCGAGAAAAAGTGATGGCGGTGATTGAAGGTTTCACGGACTACCAATGTAAAACGGTCGCGGTCGATGAGGCGGCGCTGTGGCGTGCCGATGAAGTGTTTGTTTGCAATACCTTGATGAAGGTGGTGCCAGTGATATCCATCAATGAAACAAGCTATACAACGCATACGCTGACAAGGCGATTACAACAGAGGTTAAACGCGTGCTAAAAAAGCGATTTTTGGGGCTGATGGGCGTATTGATGGCGATAGTCTTGGCCTCAGTCGCTGGGGTACTTTGGCAAACGAAGGCGTTTATTTCTACGCCGTTATCCTTGCAGACGCCTCAGCTATTCACCGTACCTAGCGGTGCACATTACCATAAGGTCATTGCAAAATTTGAAGACAACGGTTGGATGGCGTCAAGCATCTGGTCGAAATTTGCGCCACGGATTTATCCAGAGCTGACTCGGGTACAAGCGGGCACCTTTCAGATCCAACCTGGACAAACGTTGGCTGAGGCATTCGCGACCCTGCGTTCAGGCCAGCAATATCAAGATGAAATCACCTTTGTCGAAGGGAGTACGTTCGCTCAGTGGCGTAATCAAATCCAATCAGCCCCGCATCTCGAACAAACATTAATCGGGATGAGTGAGGCCGCCATTGCTGACGCGTTAGGGATCAGTCACGATAAATTGGAAGGCTTATTGCTACCTGAAACCTACGCTTATGACGTGGGAGATACCGATATGGCATTGCTAAAACGCGCCGCGCGTGCAATGGAATCGACCTTGAAGCAGGCTTGGCAGCAACGTATCGAGGACTTGCCGATTGAGACCCCTTATCAGCTATTAATATTGGCCTCCATCATTGAAAAAGAGACCGCGGTGGCGAGTGAACGCGAAAAGGTGGCGTCGGTATTTGTGAATCGGTTGCGACGCGGTATGCGTTTGCAAACCGATCCCACCGTGATTTATGGCATGGGTGATAAGTATGAGGGGAATATTCGTAAGCGTGACTTGCGCACACCGACCCCCTACAACACCTATGTGATTAATGGCTTGCCCCCGACGCCGATCGCAATGCCAGGTAAAGCGTCGATCTTTGCCGCGGCGCAGCCAGCAAAAACGGATTACTACTATTTTGTCGCCACGGGTAAAGGCGGCCATCAATTTTCTACCACCTTGGCCGAACATAATCGGGCCGTGCGTGATTATCTAAAAGTGTTGAAGAATCAATGAAGAACCATTTCATCGTTGTAGAAGGCCTTGAAGGCGCGGGCAAAAGTACGGCCATCAATCAGATCAAACAGGTGTTACTCGACGTCGGCATCAAAGATGTGATCACCACGCGAGAGCCCGGTGGTACGCCGCTTGCCGAACAGTTGCGAACGCTTGTCAAACAAGGCCACCCGGATGAACCGCTCACGGATAAAGCCGAGCTGCTCATGCTTTATGCCGCCCGAGTACAGCTTGTCGAAAATGTGATTAAACCCGCCCTGGCAAAGGGTCAATGGGTAGTGGGTGATCGCCATGATATGTCATCACAGGCTTATCAAGGTGGGGGACGGGGTATGGACACGTCGCTGATGCAGAGCCTCAAAGAAACGGTATTGGGAGAGTTTGCTCCCTCACTGACTCTATATATGGACATCGACCCAGAGGTAGGCCTGGCACGTGCGCGTGGCCGTGGTGATCTGGACCGGATTGAGAAAATGCAACTTGATTTTTTTGAGCGCACGCGAGCGCGCTACCTGGCATTGGCAAACGACGATCCCAGTATGGTGGTGATTGATGCGGGCCAGTCGCTAGACACAGTGACCGCTCAGATTAAGACGGCACTAAAAAACTGGCTTAAGCAGCAGACAGGCGTATGAGTGACAAGATAACATTGGCATATCCCGCGCCTTGCGTTTATCCCTGGTTTGAAGGCGTGTGGGCGCATTGGCAGCAGCTATTGATCAGTGCAAGGTTTCCGCATGCGCTCTTGTTGGCCGCGCCCCCGGGCAGCGGACGTCGCGCGTTGATTAGCCAGCTTGCCAAGGTAAGGCTGTGTAGCGACCAAACCGATAGCGCTTGTGGTCATTGCCATCATTGTCAGCTTTTCGCGGCGGGTAACCATCCTGATATTCACTGGCTCGCCCCCGAGAAACCCGGCAAGCAGATTGGTATTGATGCAGTCCGCAAGGTGCAACGGCAAGCCTTGGAAACGTCGCAATTGGGCGGGGCGCGCTTTATTGTTATCGAGTGTGTCGAACGTTTAGGGGAAGCCGCGGCCAATGCGTTGCTTAAATCGCTAGAAGAGCCACCCTCAGGGTGTTACTTCGTATTGTTGACAGACTCGCTGGATAGTTTACTTGCGACCATTGTCAGTCGCTGTAGTGTGTGGAAGGCTCCGCAGGCGGAGGCTGACACAGCCAAGGCGTGGATCGAGCAAGCATTACAGCGTTCGGTACCAGACCATGCGGTGGGTTTATACCGTGGCGCGCCCTTGGCCGCCAGTGACTTTGTGGCATCGGGCGGGTTAGATCATCACCATGCTGTGGTGGAAGGGTTTTCTACCTATGTGTGTGAGAGAGCAGGCTTATTTGACACTATTGAGGTCTTGGTCGCACACTATCCCGCTTCATTGAACTGGCTCAGTCATTTTCTGCTTGATGTACTTAAATGGCGTCAAGGTGTGGGACAAACCATTGTGCATCGGCATCATCACCAACGGGTGGCGGAAGTGGCCAATGCACTGACCACTCAGCAAGCTCATTCATTATTACGCGCGCTGCATCAATTACAGCGTCAGTTACAAATTCATACAGGGCTAAATACCGAACTGGTGGTTAGTCAGTGGTTATTATCGATTGGAGAATAACGTGTTAATAGACTCTCATTGCCATCTCGACAAACTGGATTACGACTCGCTGCACCAGAATGTTGCCGATGTTTTAGATAAAGCGCAGGCAAGGGGCGTCGACTATTTTCTCTCGGTGGGAGTCACGCTAGATAGTTTTCCGGCGATGCTAGACATGATCCGACCTTATCCGCATGTTTTTGCCTCATGTGGCGTGCATCCTTTGGATATTGAAAATGGTTTCGATTATGACCGACTGAAAGCCTTAGCCGCTGATGAGCGTGTCGTCGCGGTGGGAGAGACAGGGCTGGATTACCACTATCAGCCAGAGCTTGCCGAGCAGCAGCAAGCGATCTTCCGTCAGCATGTCCGCCTCGCGGTTGAGCTCAACAAGCCCTTGATTATCCATACGCGCGCGGCACGTGAAGACACACTTGCGATTCTGCGTGAGGAAGGCGCTGAGCGCGTCGGCGGTGTGCTACACTGCTTTACAGAAAGCTATGAAATGGCACAAGCAGCGATTGAGATGGGATTCTACATTTCAATTTCTGGAATAGTGACGTTCAATAAAGCCACAGAGCTGAAAGATGTGGTGCGTCGCATCCCGCTTGACCGCCTGCTGGTTGAAACAGACTCGCCTTACTTGGCACCTGTTCCCCATCGTGGCAAGCAAAATCAGCCGGCTTATGTGAAAGAAGTCGCTGAGTACGTCGCGATGTTAAAAGGTGAATCGGTGGAAACGGTTTGTGACATCACCAGCCGTAACTTTTTTGCGCTTTTTTCTGGTGCAAACCCGCAATAATTCAAGTCGCCCGATAATCTTGTCGGGCGTTTTTCGTGCTTAGCACGCCAAGCACTTCTCGCCGTAAGAAAACACCGCTTTTTGATTTCATTAGTTTTGAGATGGCGCCATCCCGCCTGGTTAATTTGGCGTCATTTTTTGGTGATATTTGCGCCAAAATAACCGATTTATATCGCTAGCCTATCAAGATTGATCTCGCGCAATTTTAAATATAACTACCTGAATTTATTGATATTTATCAACCTAAACTTATTATATTACGTGCTGTATTAATTCGTTACGTAAAATAACGTTAGGGGTGAGAGGGTTGCTATTTTTTTGCTCGTATCGTTTCCCCTAGGGAATGGATTTTTTGTCATTTTAAATCATGATCTTATGATTATTTTTGCTTTTTTTATCGCCAATTCTAATTGTGATCTATATTTACTTTTTAATCAGTAAAATCGTTACTGATGGGCAAGGTGATGATTCGCCCCTTATAGTTTGGGTGAGTTCAATAATCACAAATCGTTTGTTCTCTGGGCACCTGTTGTATCGTGCGACCTCTTGCGGGGGAATCGAAAGGTCTGTCTTCAGAAACACATTGTTAAACGTCCTTGTCAGGAGCAAGAACTATGTCAAAAAACCTCTTTGCTAACCTGCAAAAAGTCGGTAAGGCGCTGATGCTTCCAGTATCTGTGCTTCCGGTCGCAGGTATACTTTTGGGTGTTGGTGCAGCCAACTTTAGCTGGATGCCAGATATTGTTTCACACATGATGGAACAAGCTGGTGGGTCTGTATTTGGTCAAATGGCCTTGCTGTTTGCCGTCGGTGTGGCGCTAGGCTTCACCAATAACGATGGTGTATCCGGTCTGTCTGCCATTGTCGGTTACGGCATCATGGTGGCGACACTGGATGTCATGGCACCAGTCATGGGCGCTGAAGAAATCAAGACAGGTGTGCTTGGTGGTATTCTCGCCGGTGGTGTCGCGGCGTGGACGTTTAACCGCTTCTACACGATTCAACTGCCTGACTACCTTGGCTTCTTTGCCGGTAAGCGGTCGGTGCCAATCATTACCGGTTTCATTTCTATCGCGCTTGGTGTGATCCTTTCTGTTATCTGGCCACCAATCGGCAGTGGTATCGCTACCTTCTCTCACTGGGCCGCCGAACAAAACCCTGTGACCGCATTTGGTATCTATGGTGTGGTAGAGCGTGCACTTATCCCATTCGGTCTACACCACATCTGGAACGTGCCTTTCTTCTATGAAGCGGGCAGCTGTGTGAACAACGCCGGCGAGCAAGTAAACGGCATCATGACCTGTTTCTTGACCGCTAACGATGCAACGCGTGAAGCGGGCAACGGCTTTGGTCAGCTGGCAGGCGGTTATTTGTTCAAAATGTTTGGTCTACCTGCGGCGGCATTTGCTATCGCACACTCTGCCAAACCAGAAAACCGTGCCAAAATCATGGGTATCATGGCATCTGGTGCACTGACCTCATTCTTGACCGGTATCACTGAACCTATCGAGTTCTCGTTCCTGTTCATCGCGCCAGTACTGTATGGTATCCACGCCATCATGGCGGGTGCAGCGTATGTGCTGACTAACGCACTGGGCGTTGTTCACGGCCATACTTTCTCGAACGGCTTTATCGATTTCATCGTGCAAATGCCACGTGCTGAGAACGTGACAACGCTGGTGCTACTTGGCCTTGGTTATGCGGTTCTTTACTACATCGTGTTCCGTGTGGTGATTCGCGCCCTTGACCTGAAAACGCCTGGACGTGAAGACGAGACGGTCGCTGACGTATCAACCGCGACAGGCTCTGAACTTGCTGGCGACCTGGTAGCGGCATTCGGTGGTAAAGATAACATCACTGGTCTTGATGCGTGTATCACTCGCCTACGTGTCTCAGTGGCTGACACTGAAATTGTTGACCAAGACAAGCTTAAGCAGCTAGGTGCAGCGGGCGTGGTTGTGGTATCAGGTGGCGTACAAGCTATCTTTGGTACCAAGTCAGACAACCTGCGTACTGAAATGGATAACTGGATGCGCAGCCAATAATTGCATGCGCTAAACCAGCAAATATGAAAAGGGGTAGCATCTTGCTACCCCTTTTTCTTTAGTTGGTACCGAGTGAGAGAAAGAACAACATCAAAACAGGGACTAATAAACTGAGAATAAACCCGCTGACAATGGCAATCGGTACACAGCGAATACCCCCAGTGCTTTGAATGATCGGCAAGGTGAAATCCATTGCAGTGGCACCGCCATATCCAATTGCGGTGAGCGGGTAGCGTCGGATTAATATTGGAATAATCATAATCGCCATTAGCTCTCGTGCGAGCTCGAGAATAAATGATGCTCCGCCGTAAACTGGTCCCAGTCCGTCGCCCATCAAGATCCCCGCCAATGAGTACCAGCCAAATCCAGAGGCCATCGCTAAACCGTGATGATAGGGAATATCTAACCACCATGCTGCCAGCAAGCCACCGGGCAAGGAGGTCGCGACAACGAGAGCGGCAATCATCAGTCCACTTTTATTGAGGATGATTTGCTTCAGCGTCATGCCACTGTTACGCAACTGAATGCCAATCAGTAAGAGCAACAGTAATAAAATCCCTTCGCTGGCCGTATCGACCCAAGACAGATCGTGATTGAGCAATAGCCCTACGACTAAGCCAACGGCCACCGCGGCAATCAGTTTACCGGACTCTGACATCATGGTACTGAGGGTTAGCTTATGTTGGTGTCCATGGGTCTCGGTTGGGAAGAGCTTATCGAGAACAGGCAGGGCAAGCAGATTGGTCGCGCCAATGCAAATAAAGAAAGTGACCGCGAAATACAAAATGGTGGAAATATGTTGCCCGAGGTTATCTAAGCCTGCGAGGCTTAAGCCCATCAACACTAAAATGACCATCACTAGCCGCATCGTCAGGGTATTGACAGCGTTGAGGTAGCGCACCTGCTTAATGGGGATTAAATAGCCGATAATAAGCGGCGAGAAGATGAGTAGCATCCCTGAAAACATCTGATTGTGCTCGGTGTTAAGAAAGTAGAGCTTGAGGTTATCAACCGGTTAATAGGTGGGTCAATAAAATCAGACAAGGGTGGTGAAAGGGAAGACCACCCTGGTTTGTGTCAGATACTGCTTGCGTCCATGACTTGGTGTAGCTGGCGCGAGAACTCTTTGTCGTCGAGGCTGGATAGCTCATATAACGCTTCTGCGCCAGGCGCAGTGATTTCCACCTCATGATCCTCTATCGCGTCATCTTGATTGCGAAACATTAACAAGTGATTTGCCATTCTCGCGATATCTAAATAGGTGATATCGGGGCGTGGCTTTGTGTAAAGCTTGTTGTTGATGGCGACTTCGATAAAGTCACGGTCAAACTGCCATTGTTTGAGCACAAGACGACTGCAGTCGCCCGCCAGTGAAAAGAAGACGCGCTCGGCAATGTCAAATTTTAGATAGTGGCCCTGATTCATAAAGCGTTGGAACTCGCCTATCACGCTGTATAAGCCAATATCCGCAAGCAAACCCACTATCAGTGCTTTTTCGGGTTCCACTGAAAGCGGCTCATCACAGTAGTTCCTGACTCTTTGCGTCACCAATGCCATCGCAGCGGCAAGCTCCCGGGATTTTTGCGCACTTTTTTTCAATAGCGCGTTGCAGGCCTTGGAAAATGAGGCATCACTCTTAAGTTGATAGACGGCGGCGGCTGTGATGATCCCTAAAACGCGATCAACGCCAAGTCGAGAGACGGCGGTTTGAACATCTTTGCACTGGCCTGTCGCGCGAGGCGCGAACAAAGCAGAATTCCCGGCGTTAAGCACGGCCCCACATAAACTCGGATCTTCCAGTAAGAGATTGGCAATATCCCGCATGGTGGTATCCGATCGCTTACTGGCCCGTTGTATTGATAGAACGGCATCCGGTAAAGGGGGCAGGGAGAGACGATTGACGCGGATGCTTTCGACGGCGCGCTTATAAAACTCGGTTTCTAGGGAACGTAAGTACTTATCACGATCCGGTGAGACCCAAAAAAATGAAAGATGATCCATAAGTCCTGATAGTATTTGTCAGCAGCCTGCATAGTAATGGGGCGCAGAATAAAAGAGAACCGCCTTTCTCTCAATCGGTGAGCCTGCTGGCGTCTTTGATGATAATTTATACAACTCCCTTCATCTGTCGCTGACTTAGTCGTCGTCAATAAGCGGATACCGCAATAATTTATCAATAAACTCGGCCACCAATAAGGCAGTCGGCTGGGACAGTAGAAGCTGTTTCTGCTTCACTTCGATAGGAAGTAACTCCAACCAGCGAAGACAGACCCAGCCAATGTCATCGTACTGCGTTAACTGGAAGTGTTCGTGGCGTGTCGGATTCGAGCGATAATATTGCTGCAGCTTTTCACTCAGATAGAGGTAGTGGTCGGGAACTGTGTGGCGTTGCCATTTTGGTAACGGCGTATAATGCGCCATATTGACGTCACCTTCACCCGCGTCGATCGCAGTCACCTTGACACTTTCAATCCCTTGTAACGTCAACGCAATTTCATGCGCACCATGACGGTTGAAGTCTGCAATCTCGCAAAGCGTGACGATAGGAGAAATCGCGTGCGGCCGCTGCTGACCCTCATCCTCATTTTTCATCGCGACCAAAAGACGCGGTGGTTCGCCTGCCTGCTGAAGCATTTGTAAGTAACATGACTCAGACAGCACATAGCTGTGCAATCCCCCAGGCAATAAATGACTTGCTTCTATTAACAGCGGGTGTCTCGACATGTCGGCTCCCTGACTATTCGCCTATCACTCTCAATTTAGCGCACTCGTGACGATGAGTTAAGCATAGATGTGTCGAGAACTTTATTTAACGAAGAAAAAATGTTTGTAATAAATGTGACAAAAACCACACTCAATGAAAGGACTATTTAAAGATAAGTGATCAGATGCATAGTATTTGATTGTCATTTGATGCAACCTCCTCCCGTTAAAATAATCATGCACATTGACTAAATTATCAGTCATGTTTATGGGCCGGCTGATGGCTGGATATGAACATCTATTCGCTGAAGGAGAGTTTTCGATGGCGAAGCAATTTGAAGCCCAATTAATGCGTTTTCTGGATAGTTATGGGGAGATGGAGCAACGCTCTATGTTTGGTGGTATTGGCTTTTTCTGTCGAGAGGCGATGTTTGCGCTGCTTACTGGAAAGCATGTTTATCTACGAGGGGGAGGCCAACTCACCGACAAGTTGATCGCTAAAGGGTGTGATAAATTTGTTCATGTGAAGAAAAGCACCTCAGCGGTGGTTAACTATTATGATGTAACCGCACTCTACTTAGGTCATGATCCTGATTTGCCTGCGATGATTGAGCAGTCGTTACAGCGTGCGATCAAAGATAAAGCGCAGAAAGTATCGGCATCCAGTCTTCGGTTGCGGGATTTACCCAACTTACGTTTAACCATTGAAAGGATGTTAAAAAAGTCGGGTGTAAAGGACGTATCAACGTTTTACAGCATGGCGCCGCAAGAAATGTTTCGTCGAGTGCAAATGACACACGGTAAAGATATCGATATCAATCTACTTTGGAAGCTCGTGGGGGCGCAGCAAGGTCGTCATTGGGAACTGATTGAAAAAGACGAACGCGAACGCCTGCTCGCGGATGTCTAGGTGAATCACTAATGTAGGTAGGTGCCAGCCCTGATTAATCGGGCTGGCATTATTGTCAATGTTGCGTTCGTCGCTACGTTGATCGGCCTTTTGTGGGCTCACTTAGCGCCGAGAGAATAGTGAAATGTTATGTTTGGATAAATAATCGTCGGTTAAACGCTAAAATGATAATTTTTTCGTGACAGGTGAAAAAACTTATGTAGAATTCAAACCACTTAGCCGAGAGGTGAAGCGCCAAGGCGCGTTGGCAGAGTGGCTATGCAGCGGATTGCAAATCCGTGGACCTCGGTTCGACTCCGGGACGCGCCTCCATGAACTCTGGCTAAAACAATACGGACGCGGGATGGAGCAGTTTGGTAGCTCGTCGGGCTCATAACCCGAAGGTCGGTGGTTCAAATCCGCCTCCCGCAACCAATTTTCCAAGCGTTAATTAACGTTTGAATAAATAAGCGACATTAGCTCAGCTGGTAGAGCGCGACCTTGCCAAGGTCGAGGTCACGAGTTCGAACCTCGTATGTCGCTCCAAATATAAAACAGTGGCGAAAGCGGCTGAAAAGATTGTGTGCCCTGGTGGTGGAATTGGTAGACACAAGGGATTTAAAATCCCTCGGCGTTCGCGCTGTGCCGGTTCAAGTCCGGCCCGGGGCACCATTAATGAACAAGACGGCGGCCTTTAGGGTCGCCGTTTTTGTATGTTTTGCTCCGTGCTCAGTCTGCACGTTGTGCTTCACAATTTTGCAGAAAATAGACCGCACTCCGCGTTGAATTGACGCCTTTTTTTGACTAAAATTTAATCAATGATGACAAGTGTGACTGTGAAAAGGCGATTAATGCAGAAAAAAGCAAAAAAAATCACGCCCGCTATGATAGAGCGTGCAGTGGCAAGCTCGACCGCAATCGAGACGCAAGCATCAACAGAAGAAGTGGAAGCAAGACTGAAAACCAATAAACATAAGTATCAAAACCTAACGCTCGCCGATTGAGATGGGGAGTGGATGACGCGGCAAAATGTCGTCAATGAGCCGTTCCATGTGCTGATAATCATGCCCAACCCCCGCTTGGATGGCGGCAACGTAAAAATCTTTGTTTTCCTCCCAAAGCCGATAGTCCAGCAGTCCTAACCCTGCCTGTTGGCATAGCACATCAATAAGTAATCGCGATATACGTCCATTTCCTTCTCGAAATGGGTGAATAAGTATCAACTCAACATGACTTTGTGCAAGGTAACGAATGAGTGTCGCGCGCGGCATCACAGATACCTCAGGGTATTGGCTGAGGAAGGCGCTTTCAAACTGCCGCAAACAGGGCCCAATCTGTTTGGGGGAAGTAAAACGAAATCCACCTTTACTTAGCTCAACATTTCTCACCTGACCTGCCCATGGGTAAACATTGCCCAGCCATTGTCGATGCCAGCTGGCGAGGGTGCCAAATCTTAATTGGCGCGGGAAATGGCCGCCGGTGAACACCCGCTCGTACAATTTCGAGAGCAAGTTAGCCTCGATATCGTCCATTTCGGTTGGTTCCGTCACCCCAATATGATTTTTAAGCACTTGCTCACCAGAGCCGGGCTGGTACTGTGCCTCGCTTGATTGGGTTTGATAACGACTCATGGCTTACACCCTCACATCGCTCTCTTTTTATCATAGAACAGCGTGCTCAAGGAGGTATAGTGAGGTGCATCAACGTTAGGGGAGGGCGAGAGAAGACGGTAGGTAATAAAAAGGCAGCTTAAAAGCTGCCTAGTAAAATGGCGATGGCTACGATGCTATATAATGCTGAAGCATTGTATTTCATTCTGGTGTGCCAAACGGTAGTGGATATCTTGCGGATCCTTACGCCCCGATTGTCGAATAACCACCCCGCGTTTGACCCAGGTTGCCATCATGGCGTCGATTCCATCAGGACTGATCCCGTATTGGTTGGCGAGATCGAGGCGACTAATGACACCCGCCTGAATGACACTGGCTTTGAGCTTTTGCAGGATCATAGTAGGTCTCCTTAAACCAATGGGGATGTTTGCCGACATAGCGCATGAGTGCTACCACGACAATCAGTAAGGCACAAAGGCCAGTGATGTAGAGTGTGGCTGGCGTGGTGGCGACACTCAACTGACTGAATTGGTAGCATAGCGTGGCACCGCTTACCGCTAGCAGCATTGACCAGCTCGCCACAAACAGGGCAAACCGGCGACCAAACTCACGTGTGTAGGCACCTAGAGCGGCAACACATGGGGTATAAAGCAGGATAACAATAAGATAAGCCATTACGCTGGCGGTGCTAGTGAATTGACGGTGCAAATTATCAAACGTTGTCATACTGACTTCTTGCGCTTGTGCGGCGGCTTCGGTGTTTTCAATCTCACCGACGTCAATAGCCAATGGGTCGGTATAATCAATGCCAAATAAGTTTTCCGGAATGCTCTGAACCGCTTCGACCAGCGCTTCTCCCAGTGTGGGCTCTTCTTCCGCTTCTTCGCTGGGCGCATAAAGGTTATTCAAGGTGCCGACCACCGCCTCTTTGGCAAACAGACCCGTCACCAACCCGACGGTAGCAGGCCAATTATCCTCTTCAATCCCGATAGGTGATAGGGCCGGCGTGATTACTTGTGCTGTTTTCGACAGGACGGAAGACTCGCTGTCTTCGTGTCCGAACGACCCATCGGTGCCCAGAGAGTTAAAGAAGGTCAGAATGGTTACCACGATAACAATGGTTTTACCGGCACCCAGAACAAATCGACGCAGCTTTTGCCAGGTATTGCTCATCACATGGCGCACACGCGGCAGTTCGTAGTCTGGAAGTGTCATCAACAGGCTTTCACTATGCCCTGGATAAAGGGTATGACGCAGTATCAGGCCGGTGATGATCGCAGCAATAATGCCAAGTAAGTAGAGGCCGAAAACAAGGTTTTGACCATTTTGTGGGAAAAACGCCGCGGCAAAGAGGGCGTATACCGGAAGGCGGGCGCCACAGGACATAAATGTCGCCATCGCGGCTGCGGTTTTGCGCTCGTGAACCTGTTCTAATGTGCGCGTTGCCATCACGGCAGGAACGGTACAGCCAAAGCCGAGGATTAAGGGCACAAAGGCTTTGCCCGGTAACCCCATTTTTTGCATTAAACCGTCTAATAAAAAGGCGGCACGTGCCATGTAACCTGTGCTTTCTAATACCGTTAAAAATAGGTATAAGCCTGCAATAACAGGAATAAAGGTGGCAACGGTTTGAATACCTCCCCCGAGGCCATCGGCGAGAATAGTGACAATCGCCGTCGGCAGTATGCCGTCAAGAAGCTGATGGGTACCATCGACAAGTATCGCGCCGGCGGCAATATCGAAAAAGTCGATAAAGGCTCCGCCAATGTTGATGGCAAACACAAACATCGCATAGAGGACAGCAAGCAAAATAGGCAGTGATAAAAAGGGGTTGAGAAGGACCTTATCTAACTTTTCGGTATTATTGCGACTGAGGTGGCGAAGCTCGCGGCGAGCCTGGTGAACCATGTCACGAATCGCACTGTAGCGCGTATCCGCAATGGCGATGTCAGTATCTAAGTCTGAAAGGGCTTGGTTTGCGATCGTAAACTGCTGCTGGTCAGCCTCGGTGCTACCATCAGGCAAGCGGCCCCGCTCCAAGCACTCAAGCAGGTGCGCGCGTTGATTCACTTGTGCAGCGGCTGCATGAAGAAAACGGGCGCCAAGCTGGCTTTGAATCCAGTTCTCTAATGCCGCACCGTAGTTCAGATACATTGCCTCACAAACGGGTAAATGGGTGGCCAGGTGGGCGAGTTGGTGGCGCAATGTGTCGACGGTCGCTGGCTGGCATGCGGTGACGGTTAACACGGGACAACCCAGCATCGTTTGTAATTTGGCGGTGTCGAGTTGTTGACCATTACGATCAAGCAAATCCATTTTGTTAATCACCACCACCATAGGAACACCGCGTTCACGCAGTTGAAGGGTGAGGTATAGACCGCGCTCTAGGCAATTGGCGTCTAAGACATTAATAATAAAATCGTTCTCGCCGCTATCGATGGCGTAAGTGGCTATTTGCTCATCAATACTGGCGTCAAAGCCTGCGTTTAGTGCATAAAGGCCGGGTAAATCGGTGAGTTCACACTCGGTGTGGTCGAGGCTCAGCGTACCGACTTTTTTATCGACAGTGACGCCCGCCCAATTTCCGACTTTTTGTTGTGAGCCGGTGAGCGCATTAAATAAGGTGGTTTTCCCGCAGTTTGGGTTGCCTGCAAGTACAATGCGGCGTGAACTCATCAGATTACCTCCACATCAATCAGTTTGGCGACTTCGCGACGTACGATCAGTTGTTCACTGTCGAGGCGGATCTGAAGTGGATCACCCAATGGCGCGCGCCTGACAAGCTCAACGCCTGTGCCTGGAATCACACCCATGACCGCGAGACGATGACGAACAGACGCGGGCACATGATGGACACTGGTAATACGCGCGGATTGGCCGCGACCAAGCGTGGACAGTTTCATAGTGCAAGATCCAAATAAGAATGGTTTTCATTGCATATTACGCTTAAAAACGGCTCTGTTTTTTGCGTAGGATCAAGTTAAGCGGCGAGCGGAGAGCGTGAGATGTGTCACAACAAAGTAAAGGGTTGATATGGCGAATGATATGTAAGTGCCGCGAAAAAGCCGGAATAAAAAAGCGGCCGATTGGCCGCATTCAGTATTGAGTTAGGCTGATGGGTGTCGATTATTTTTGGGGTTGATGTGCCGCTCGCTGTTGATTCAGTTTGTCGATCGCGATGGCTAACAGTCCAGACCCGTTATCACTGTCAGGGCCAAAGCCTGCGGCCTGTCCCGCTAATAAAGCCAGGGCGTCACTGACATGTGAGACGGCGTATACGTGAAACTCGCCTTTTTCTACCGCCAGTACCACATCTTTGCGGAGCATCAGGTTTTGGACATTGGCAGTAGGAATGATCACCCCCTGGGTGCTGCTTGGGCCTTTTAGGGTGCACACATCAAAAAAGCCTTCGATTTTTTCATTGACCCCACCAATAGGTTGCGCTTCACCGAACTGATTCATCGACCCCGTAATGGCAATGTCTTGTCGAAGTGGGACATCCGTGATCGCAGAAAAAATCGCGCAGAACTCCGCCATGGAAGCACTATCGCCATCCACACCGCCGTATGATTGCTCAAAGGTAAGATGGGTTTTGAGTGGGATGGTGTCCGTTTTTCCTAGTAAATTCGCCAAGTACGCCGATAAGATCATCACCCCTTTGGAGTGGATACGGCCGCCGAGTTTGACACTTCGCTCGATATCCAGCACTTCTCCTTCCCCAAACGCCGTGGTTGCGGTGATGCGGTTGGGTAAGCCAAAGCTGTAATCCGATGTGCTCAGCACCGACAGGCCATTGATTTGACCCAGCGCCGCGCCGTGCGTGTTGATCAGTGTGACGCCGTTTTCCACATTCTGCATCATGCTGTCACGCAAGCGGCTCACGCGCATATTGCGGCTGGCGAGCGCTTTTTCTACATGCAGGGCACCAATACTGTTTGCGTTAGCGTGATTCGCCCAATAATTAGACTCGCGCAACAGGTTAGCAATATCGGCGGAGTGCAATGATAAGCGGTTTTGATCCTCGGCTTGTCGCGCACTGTGCTCAATAATACGCGCAATGGCGCTGCGACTGCAGTGGAGCAAATGGCTGTCATGAATAATGCTTGAAATGAACTTGGCGTATTGCTGCTCGGTGCTCTCTGTGCGCGGCATGTCATCTTCAAAATCCGCGGTGACCCGAAACAGCTCAATAAACTCCGCATCGTAGCGCTGGAGTAGCTGATAGGTTTGGTAGTCGCCAAACAAAATGATTTTAACATCCAGAGGAATCGGCGCCGGATCGAGAGACACGGTCCCGCTTAAGGTCACTTCTCGCTCCAGAGCGCTCACACTCAACTGGCGGCTACTGAGAGCGCGTTTGATACCATCCCATACATAGGGCTTCTCGAGGACTTTAATGGCATCCATCAGCAATACGCCGCCATTGGCGCGGTGAAGGCTGCCTGAACGAATCAATGAAAAGTCGGTAAACACCGTGCCTTTAAACGTGGCATTCTCAACATAACCGAACAGATTGTGGTAGCTAGGGCTATCCTCAACCACGATCGGCGCTTGTGCGTCATTTTGACTGACTAACACATTGACTTGGTAGCGGCGAGGGAGTTTTTTATCCAGCGCCGCATACGCAAGTGCAGCTTGCTCCTCACTGTCTTCAAGGAAAATATCAAGGTGCTCGAGCATGTCAGCTTGCATGGCGTCTAAAAAGGCTAAAATGTCAGGCAAGTCAGCAAACTGTTTTTTAAGCGGTGCCATTTGGGTGGTGATGACGTCTTGGGCGATATCCTCATCCAGCGCTTTTTGCTTTTCCGCGTACTCAGACTCCCATTCGCCAAGTTGGCGAACAACACCTCGCAGTTCCGTCTCCAACTTATCGATGACTTTGCCAAAGGCCATCTGCTCGTCTTGCGAGAGAGCGTCAAAGGTCTCCTCGGTGTGAGGCTCCTCGCCGTTTAAGGCCACAAATTGGTAATCACCCTGGGGCGTGATGGTCAAACTCACACTGTTTTTCTCTGCCGTGTCACTCAAGCCTTGAAGCACACTTTGCTGGCGCTCTGTGAGTTGGTTTTTGAGTGTTTCTGCCCGCTGGTAATACATTTCGTTGTCAAACGCCATGGGCAGGGCGTTGGCCAGTTTGCCCATCAGTTGCTCAATGTGCTTTTTGAGTTCACTGCCTTTACCCGCAGGCAACTTCAATACTTCTGGTGCGCGCGCCTCTTGAAAATTAGCGACATAACACCAGTCATAAACCGGTGACTCACTTTGCCAGTGTTGGTTGAGGTAGCGCATCATCATGGTGCGTTTGCCCAGTCCATTTTGGCCAATGGCATAGATGTTGTAGCCCTTCTCTTTGATGGACATCGCGAACTCAACCGCATGACGAGCACGATCTTGGCCGACAATCTCGTCAAGCGGCGCAAGGTGTTTGGTTGAAGTGATGTCACTGTGCTTTAAGCTGGACTCACGGTATAAACGATCGCTTTTTAGCGGAGTGATAGCCATAGCGCTTCCCATATTGGCATTGTGTCGGTGATTATTTCAGTGTAGCGGCTGTAAGTGATTGTTTTAGTGACCTTGGTGGAGAAAGCTGTGATGGGGTCACAGTTTTGAGTTTTCTGATGGTTTTGTGTACAAAGCGGGCCATTAGGCCCGGTGCGATCGTACATTGGAACGGTTTAGTGAGAGGCCTTAATCGCGGCGATCAGAGTATCGATATCTGCGCGGCAGATGTCTTTGTGTGTTACCAAACGGGCTGGTTTGCCAGACAGAGAAACGCGGATCTCTTTTTCCATCAGCCGCATTTGCAAGCGTGTATGATTGATTGTTTCGGCCACATCGACATAAACGATGTTGGTTTGCACAGGATAGCCGCTAGTGGAAAAGCCGTTCAGTTTTTCCAGCTCACTGGCGAGGTAATGCGCATTCGCGTGATCCTCCGCCAAGCGTTCTACGTTTTCGGTCAGTGCTTTATAGCCAGCAACCGCCAATATGCCCGCTTGACGCATGCCGCCACCGAGCATTTTGCGAATACGCCGGGCTTTACTGATCAGGGCTTTCGAGCCGAGTAGCAGTGAGCCGACAGGTGCGCCTAATCCTTTGGATAGACAAATTGTCATCGAGTCAAAGTGACAACTGATCGCCTTAATGTCCACTTCTAGTGCGACAGCCGCGTTGTAAACCCTTGCGCCGTCAAGGTGTAGCTGTAGTTGATGTTGGTCGCAAAATGTTCGAGCCTTGGCTAAATAGGACAGAGGTAAGACTTTACCACCTATGGTGTTTTCCAAGCTCAGCAGCTTAGTGCGGGCAAAATGAAAGTCATCGGGCTTGATAGCCGCCGCGATTTTATCGAAAGACAAGGTCCCATCTGGCTCATTTTCAATGGGCTGGGGTTGAATCGAGCCCAATACGGCCGCACCGCCTGCTTCGTATTTGTAATTGTGCGCTTGCTGACCACACACATACTCATCACCGCGCTCGCAATGCGCCATCAGGGCCAATAAATTAGCTTGGGTTCCCGAGGTGGTAAAAAGTGCAGCTTCAAAACCGTGTCGTTCAGCCGCCCATGTTTCCAGCGCGTTAATGCTTGGGTCGTCGCCATACACATCATCGCCGACAGGGGCGTTAGCCATGGCGTCTCGCATGGATGCATCGGGTTGGGTCACGGTGTCAGAGCGAAAGTCAATCATGGAATAACGTCCTTGTCGTCAGTGATTTAAGTGGATTAATGCGTGTTTACGTTGAGCATAGCAAAAACCCATTGACTAAAAATAGTGACAAGCGTGAGATATTGACTTAGATAATAAAAAAGGCCTCGTATGAGGCCTTGGGGAAAATTGTTATCACAGACGCGCGATTAGCTTTTCAACATCTGCCAGTATTTTTGATAGATTTTCACCGCTTCACCGACATCATTGGTGAACTCACCTTTGTTCACCGCTTCATCGGATGGGAAGATGGTGCTGTTCTCTTTTAGCTCGGCCTCTAAGTACTCAGCCGCGTTGGTGTTCGGAGCTGGATAGCCAAATTCTTCCACCAGTTTCGCCTGATTTTCAGGGCGATACATAAAATCGATAAACTGGTGTGCCAAGGTCTTGTGTTCGGCGTTTTTGGGGATGATAAAGTTATCCATCCATAAAATCGCCCCTTCCTGTGGGTAGACGAACTCAATGCCTTCGATTTCTTGTTGCGCCATGTAAGCATTACCGTTCCATTGTTGGCCAATGCTCACTTCACCGGTTACAAATGGCACATGCGGTGCATCAGAGTTATACACCACCACGTTGTCGCGCAACTCACGGAGGTATTCATAGGCTTGCTTAATTTCAGCCTCTTCGGTGCTGTTAATGCTATGACCTTGTGCTTTCAACGCCATGCCAAACACATCACGCACATCATTCAAGAGCATGACTTGGCCGTTGAAGTCGTCGCGCCATAAGTCTGCCCACTTGGCCACTTTACTGCCATCGACATAATCACTGTTGTAGCTAATGCCAGTCACACCAAACACATACGGCAGCGAATAGTCATTATTTTTGTCAAAAGGTTGACCCAGTAAGCCTGGGCGCAGGTTGTCAAAATGACTGATTTGGCTCTTATCAATGTTGGCGAGCATTTCTTCATTGACCATTCGCTCAATGAAATAGGTTGAGGCAAATGCCAGATCGTAGCCTTCGCTATTCAGGAGTTTGAGCTTGGCATACATGGCTTCATTGCTCTCAAACGTCGAGTAATTGACGTCGACTTGATACTCCTCTTCGAACGCTTCAATCACGTCCATTGGCATGTATTCTGCCCAGTTATAGAGGTTGAGTACCTTATCGTCTGCATGAACGGCGCTTGCAAAGAGGGCTGAAAGCGCAAGTGTTGTGGCGGTGATTCCGTGAGACATTTTTTTCATTGTCATGATCCTTCAATGGCTGACTGGCCGAGTACACGTCGAGCGCATCATATTGTACTTGACCTTAGTGTCAACGAGTTTTTTTACCAACCTTGATAGGGGGCAATACCTTGCTAACGTTAGCATATCGGTTGCCATCTCCCCCAAATGGCCGGGTAAAGTGACGAGAATAATAGCTTGCCAGAGAGGGAGGACAGTGCCAGTATTTGCCGCCTCTGAGCGTGTGATGGCGCGAAACCAGACTGCTGGTTTTTTAATACTTTTTCTTTTTTGATAACAAGAGTAACCATTGAGAGCATGGTCAAGACGGTTCGACCTGATAATGACTTCAACGCGGCGACAAATTACTATGTTGCAACCCAAAACCAAACGCTGTCATTTCCTACACTGGCAGGCACACAAGAGGCAGATGTGTGTATTATTGGGGCGGGTTTAACGGGCCTGAACGCCGCCATTGAATTGCGACAGCGTGGCTATAGTGTCACCGTTCTAGACGCACAAACAGTGGCATGGGGAGGGTCTGGCCGCAATGGTGGCCAGTGTCTCGTGGGGTATTGCCTTGGGCTGAGAGAAGTTGATGAAACCTATGGGCAAGCGTGGGGCAAACAGTTGTGGGACTTGTCGGTTGAAGCCGTTGATATCGTTCGCGAACGGATCCAGCATCACCAGATTGACTGTGACTTTCAACCGGGCTATATCGAGCTTGCTTTAAATTCCGCGCAGCAAAAGGAGCTGCAAAGCTGGCATGCATTAAAGCAAGGGCGTTACCAATACCCAGACGCCCAGTGGTGGGACAAAGCGCAAGTGGCGGAGGTTGCTAACACCGAGCGATACCTCGGAGGGTTATATGACCCCAACAGTGCGCATATTCATACCTTGAACTACACGCTGGGGCTTGCCCGTGCGGCTGAGCAAATGGGGGTGAAAATCTATGAGCACACTCCTGCTACACGTTTGGTCAAAGGGCAACCTCATGCGGTGATCACACCTCAAGGTCGAGTGAATACGCCCCGCGTTTTGCTTGCCTGTAACGCGTATCTAGAGGGTTTACACCGCCAAGCACAAGCCAAGGTTCTGCCCGTTGCCTCGTTTATTGCTGTGACCGAACCGCTTGGTGAGCGTATGCCAATTACCAATCGCATGGCGATGTCGGATCTCAACAACTGTTTAGACTATTTCCGTCCCACGGCAGAGGGACGCTTATTGTTTGGTGGCGTCAATCATCCGTTTAATCGCGAGTATAAGGATTCGGCGCAGCGGCTCCACCATCGGATGACTAAGGTTTTCCCTCAACTGGGCCAGGTAAAGATGGACTATCACTGGGGCGGAATGTTTGCTGTGACGCGTAGTTATATGCCGCACATTGCGCATTTAGGTCATGATATTTATACCGCACATGGATATACGGGGCATGGCGTTGGATTAACCAATATTGCGGGACGAGTGGTTGCCGAGGCCATCGATGGCCAAGCCAGTCGCTTTGATGTGTTTGCTCGCCTCAAACATGGCTGGATACCCACGCCAAAAATGCTACGTAGCCCAGCGCTGGCGCTCGCGATTTGGAAAGCAAAACTCGAGGATTTGCTCGGTTGATATGTTGAGAGAGAGTGACGCTATCGATGAGTTATGCTTATGGTCACGATAAACAACGCATGTTGTCCTGCCGGTTAAAGGCAGTAAGGTAACGTCTCCATTTCTAGGCGGAGACAAGTGGTTGAGCAACCTGGCTATCATCGATGATATTGCGACACATGGACTCAGTGTGTGTGACGGATTTTTGTCAGCGCAAGAGGTGCATGACTTACACACATGCCTGCCCGCCCAATGGGCGCAAGCCACGATTGGGCGCGAACAAAAACAGCACACTAATACGCAAATTCGTCGGGATAAAATTCACTGGCTAGAACGAGGGAGCCAGCCTGCCGTGGATGCATTACTAGCTAAAATGGCCGATCTTCAGCAGGCATTCAATCGTCACCTTTTTTTGGGGCTATTTGAATATGAAGCGCATTTTGCCAAGTACAACCCTGGTGACTTTTATGCCAAACATTATGATGCCTTCGAAGGGCGCTCAAACCGTAAAGTGACCACCGTGTTGTATCTTAATGAAGATTGGTCTGAACAAGACGGGGGCGAAATCGTCATTTACAACCCCGACGGTAGCCATCGACAAACGTTATGGCCGAAAGCGGGACGATTGGTGACGTTTTTATCCGAAGCTTTCCCTCATGAGGTGCTTCCCGCCAAAAGACAGCGTTTTAGTATTGCCGGCTGGTATCGATTGAATGGTATGAGCGGGCAGCGCGTTGATCCAATCCGCTAACGACAGCCATACTCACTGTCTAACAGTATTGAACGAGGCAGTGTTTTATGGCTCGCTCTCCCGAGCAACAAAGTTTCTTTTCTGATGCGGCATTTGATAGCCACCCGAACACTGATATGCCTGATGCTCAGGTGGATTGGTGGCCTGAGTGGCTATCAGCGGGGTGTGCAGACACATTGTTCTCAACCTTACTCGCGCAAACCCCCTGGCAACAATTGCCGATTTCGTTGTTTGGCCGCACCGTGATGCAGCCACGTCTATTGGCATGGTATGGTGATCATCCTTACACCTACAGCGGACTCACGCTTCAGCCGCTGCCTTGGACACATCCCTTGCGCCAACTCAAAGGTTGGGTAGAGGCGCAGTGTCAGACTTCCTTTAACACTGTTCTGTTAAATCGCTATCGCAGCGGTAGCGATTACATGGGGTGGCACCGAGATGATGAGCCTGAGCTGGGGGAGCAACCTACGATTGCCTCTGTCAGCTTGGGGGCGAGCCGTCGTTTTCTTTTTCGCCATCCTAAGCGGCAAGAAAAGCGTGAGGTTTTATTGAATCATGGATCCTTGCTGGTGATGAGAGGCACAACCCAAACACATTGGCAGCACAGTTTGCCGAAAACGCAAAAGCCAACGAGTGAGCGAATCAACTTAACATTTCGCTTCCTTACCCCCTCTGACAAATAGGGCGCCACGCGGGCGCCTTTCATTCACGGTTACTCACAAAGCCTGTAAGAAGGCGAGCCGATGAGTCGCTCGCCGTTACCTATTTGAGCGATTGCGGTTATTCAACAATCAAGCTGACGCCTTGGTAATCCCGATAGCCCCGAAGCAAGACTGAAAACTCGCCGGGCGATGCGCCATCAAACCGGCAGATTTCGTTATTTCCACCTTGATAGGGGCGGCAATCCCAATTATCAGTGCTAACTTGACCACCTTGTTTAACATAAAGGTCCACATCGCCAGTACCGCCGTATGTGCGGATGACGACATCACTGGTGGTCTCTAACGGGTAGCGATAGGTGCGCTCGCTGCCACGGGCACCTGAAATATTGTCGACAGGCTGACCGAGCTTCAAACCATTACCAGGATTGGGCTGGGAGGCAGCGTTAGCTAACTCTACCGTATAGGCCAAACCGAGTTTGGTGAACTTAGCCGCATGACGCCCTTCACTATCACTGTTGGCGAGTGTGTCGCGAGGGGTATGAATATTGGGATTGTAGTTATTGAATTTTGCTTCGAACGGGATGGCTGCAGGATAACCTGCTTGATGCCAAGACGCGTGGTCGGAGCACGCATATCCACATGTATCAAAGCCATAGCTGAGTGTAGGCAAATAGGTATCGAGTAACTGAGTGAGATACTGGGTGAGGCCGTTATCGGTATAATCGGTAATAAAGACAATGTCTTCTGCTGAGCCTTGATAGTTGGTCATATCAAGCTGCAACACGCCACGTACATCTTTGCCTTGTTGTTTAAACTGGTTGGCGATAGCTTGCGAGCCACGAAGTCCAACTTCTTCGGCGGCATAAGCGACAAAGGCGATACTGCGTTTTGGTTGAAAGTCATTCTGCGATAAAACACGAATGATCTCTGTCACTGCTGCAATCCCGGAGGCATCGTCATCGGCGCCAGGTGCGATACTTTGCTCGTCTGTGCGTGCACCAATGGTGGAATCGAGATGCCCACCAATCACAACCCATTCGTCAGGGCTTTCTGTGCCTTCGATAGTCATCATAACCGACGTTTGGTTATAACCACTGTGCGACACTTGAGAGATTGCCACACCGTTTAACCCCTGAGCGAGCGATTGCCAGCGTGCCTTTATCCAATCGGATGCTTGTGCGCCCGATGTCGTGGTGTAGAAGCGGTTGGGAAAGTCGGTCAGGCGATCGATGGTATTCACGATTAAACTTGATTGAATTTGGTCCAGCCAAGGCATTACGAGTGCCTGCTGACTGATGGTCGGTGGCGTAAAGCTTGCGCGGGACACCGGCATATTGCTGGCTGCCATGGCACTTTGTGCTGAGGTGTGCACGATATAGCCACCACAGCGGTGATGATTTTCATGCATCTCATGAGACAGCGCGGCCAGTTGAGATTCACTGACTTCACCTACCCATGCTTTGCCATTACTTGCAACAGCGTGTGACAACATCGGTCTGGCACCAGCATGACGCGCCGTTTGTTGTGCATCAGCGCCAATGGAAATCCAGACTTTATCGTCGTCTTGACCCGCGTGGGCAAAGCTGGTGGCCAGCGCGAAAGCGAGCATTGTCATTTTGTATTTCATGTTTCCTCCTTGATTTACATAGCGTCGCATTACTCCTTGCAACCCATTCACTGTAGAGGAAAAAGACACGTTGTTTAAAAATTAAGACAGGCATGTTGTGGACATGAAACTTGTCACAAAAATGTTAATAAGAGATAAGGCGAAGATAAAACAGGAAGTGAATAATAAAAAGGCAAACCATGCTGAAAAGATCCGCAAACTGGATGGGTTTTGATGTTTTCGTTTGCAAAACAGGCAGGTGACACTTTTTTTAAATAATAAGTGTTGACTCGATCACGTTAATCCGTAGAATGCCTCCCCGTACTCAAGAGGCAGCAGCGTTAAGGCGCGTTGGCAGAGTGGCTATGCAGCGGATTGCAAATCCGTGGACCTCGGTTCGACTCCGGGACGCGCCTCCATGTTTCTCTTAGTGCAGTATAATTCGGACGCGGGATGGAGCAGTTTGGTAGCTCGTCGGGCTCATAACCCGAAGGTCGGCGGTTCAAATCCGTCTCCCGCAACCAATTTTAGGTTGCTGAAGAAGCACTTAACGATTGATAATAAGTCAATACGACCTTCGGTCGGCGCCGTTGCACGGCGCGAATTGCATTCCGCGTTAAATCAGCTCCTCACAACCAATTTTACACAGCGTCATGCAACGCTTAATTGCATAAGGCGACATTAGCTCAGCTGGTAGAGCGCGACCTTGCCAAGGTCGAGGTCACGAGTTCGAACCTCGTATGTCGCTCCAAGTTTTGCCCACATCAAGCAGTATTGATGTTACGGACGCGGGATGGAGCAGTTTGGTAGCTCGTCGGGCTCATAACCCGAAGGTCGTTGGTTCAAATCCAGCTCCCGCAACCAATTTTAGGTTGCTGAAGAAGCACTTAACAATTGATGATAAGTCAATACGACCTTCGGTCGGCGCCGTTGCACGGCGCGAATTGCATTCCGCGTTAAATCAGCTCCTCACAACCAATTTTACACAGCGTCATGCAACGCTTAATTGCATAAGGCGACATTAGCTCAGCTGGTAGAGCGCGACCTTGCCAAGGTCGAGGTCACGAGTTCGAACCTCGTATGTCGCTCCAATCTTCATAACTCTCCATCGACTTCACCCTATATGACGTGTTTCTTCAGGCACAGCGTAGCGCCTTGTATCACTTGTAGCGTCTAGAAGCATTGTTTCTAGCGTGACGGTTTCGTCAATCTGCGAAAAGTGCGCAAGGCCGACTGAGTAGTTGAACGGATAGCGTTCTAAGGATAATCGGCGACAAAGCCGGAGATAGAAGCGATCCAATTGTGCTTCGACCGCATCGACATCCTGTTGAATCAATAATATCGCAAATTCACAGCCTTCTAGGCGACCAACCCAGCCCAAATCACCGAACACATCTGTTAGACAGCCAGCAAACTCTTTCAGGACTTTGTCGCCCGCATGCTTGCCATAGCGCTGGTTGACGTCTTGTAACTGGCGAACGTCAAAGTGTAATAACGTATGTTGATCTTCAATGACAACGTCGTCTGTTAGATAACTGTTTACTTCTCTGTAAAAGCCACGTCGATTAAAGACGTCTGTTAGCGGATCAATGACATTTTGTTGCGTCATGACCAACTCATGCTCGACGATACGCGCGAGGTCTGACAGCGCGCGCTGACAGGCATCCGTAAGCTCGCGAGGGTGATGATCGATCACACAGAGCGTTCCAAGCAGGTGTTCGCTATCCAGGCTAAAGGGAAAACCTGCATAAAAACGGATATAAGGAGGGCCGGTTACCAACGGGTTGTCAGCAAAGCGACTGTCGTTGAGCGTATCCTCAACAATTAATGGCTCTAATTGCTGAATAGCATGACCACAAATCGATTCGCTGCGGCTTGTTTGGTTGACGGCTAAACCACGCTTGGCTTTAAACCATTGTCTCTGTTCATCAACGAGGCTAATTGCGACAACGGGGCAGTCAGAAACGTATGCCGCTACCCTTACAATCCGCTCAAATCTGTCTTCGTGTCCAGTATCTAATATGCCTAGATCGTGCAATGCGTGAAGTCTTTGCTGCTCATTGTGAGTGGGGCGCGCCGTTTCCATGCCTTTTCCTCCTTGCCGCTATTTCTATTGTAGCCAACCACACACAGGGTAGGGGCAATAATTGTTCGGAGCGGTGAATATCGCTGCCACCCCGAGAAGCTTTTAAAAAGATCATTAATTCAGTGAGATATAGGAGAACTGGCTGTAAGTGTCTGTAGGTGTGCGAGAGGCTGAGAAACTCAGTTTGTAAAAAACTTGTTTCAATGATATTTTCCTCCGCTTGTTCAGTATTCACACTGTTGGAAGAGGCGGTGACGCACCCGGATTGATCGCGTGCGTGACAGCGACTCTATACTCTTAATACTTGTTGTTTTAGAAGGTTTGCTTATGGCGTTTTTAGCGAGCTGTGATACCCAATATCCGCTGACTCATCCACATGCGGCGTCTGCTGTGGTGATGGTGCCCCCGCTCCATTTTAAATTTAATGCGCAAACGAGTGAGGATAATGGTTTTCAGCATGCGCCGTCACTACCGGATGAAGAAGTAAAAGCGCGCGCGATGGCAGAATTCAACAACATGGTGATGATCCTCCGCCGCCATGGTATCGATGTGGTGGTGATGGAGTACCCAGACTCTGACCCTGCAACGCCTGATGCCGTGTTTCCCAATAATTGGTTTAGTACGCTCCCCAGTGGCGAGCTCTACCTTTACCCTATGGCGTGCCCAAACCGCCAGTTAGAGGTGAAACCCGAGCGCTTAATGACTGCATTAGACCGTGCAGGCTATGCCGTCAATCACGTACACAAAGTGAAGTGTCATGACAAGGACGATGCGTTTCTTGAAAGTACGGGCGCGATGGTTATCGACCATCTCAACCAGCGTGTTTATGCGGCGCTTTCACACCGTTGTGACAGCATTTTGCTCACTGAGTGGGCAGCAAAGGTAGGCATGCGACAAGTCGTGAGCTTTAACACGGAAATGAGCGATGGCAATCCGGTTTATCATACCAATGTGATGATGGCGGTGGGTGAAGAGTTTGCCGTTGTGTGCGATGAGGTGATAGAACCGGGGCAGCGCGATCTTGTGTGTAACACATTGAGTCAAGATAAAACCTTGGTATTCATTAGTGAATCACAAATGAACCAGCTTTGTGGCAATATTTTACAATTGCGCAATCGCCATGGTGAATCACTCATCGTCATGTCATTGTCGGCCTACAGTGCGTTTACTGAAGAGCAAAAACGCACGCTGCGCCAATTTGGTAAATTGGTACCTGTCGATGTCAACACAATTGAAACCGTGGGTGGGGGAAGCGTGCGTTGTATGATGGGAGAAGTATTTCTACCTCGTCATCAAGCCGCGATATCGGGTTAAAGGCGTCGGTTAAAACGTCGGTTTAATAGGCAAAACGGCGACTTAGGGTCGCCGTTTCACGTTGCTTTCATGCTACGAGTGCGCGCGTGTTTTGGCCTTAAGTGGCATTTTGTCAAATGAGACACCGTTCCATCCAGTGACCATAAAGTTGCGAATGTTTTTGTGATCCGTCCCCGAAGGGTTGCTCAGCACGTCCTCGCGATAATACCCCCCAAAGCAGGAGAGTGTCTGTGCTTCCGTAAGCTCATGGAGCTGGCAGAATGCGAGGACTTTGCAAGACCCTGTGTTCTGGCCTGCTTTATTAGCCAGATCACCGTTAGTGAATCGAGTGGGGGCATAGTCGTAATGGGCATCTATCACCGCTATTGTCTCGTCAAACATTACCATATCTGGGGTTTGAGTGACTTTAGCGAGAAAGCTGTCTAAGGTCATGTTGGTTCCTGAGTTAATAACATGCGAGCTCTCGTCGAGAGTATGTGCACGTTGTACCAACTTGTTTAACCAATGTGAAGCCAAGAGAAGCGACTAATGGATAAATATCCATCACTTAAACCAAATTTTTTGTTGCAGTGCTTTACATTGACTCGGGGCAACATTAGTATACCACCCAGTTCGGAGGGATGGCTGAGCGGTTGAAAGCACCGGTCTTGAAAACCGGCAAGGGTTAATAGCCCTTCCAGGGTTCGAATCCCTGTCCCTCCGCCACATACCGAAAAGCCGCTGAGAAATCAGCGGCTTTTTTGTATCTGTATATCCGCTTACTCTCCTTTTGTGCGCAAACTAACAGCTTGGTGATGCTTTTCCTTACAGGTTGGGCTGAAACACCTAATATGTTAAGAAACTGTACTGTGCGATAAAGGCTCCGTGACTGAACTGATCTCCCATCCAGAATGGCTACTGCTTGTATTGGCTCCCGTGTTTTTCTTATGCATGCTGGGGGAGTATTGGGTGGCGCTGCGCCGGGGGAAATTGGGCGATAATGCGCGTTATCACGTGCCGGAAGTGCTCTGTAACTTTACCTTGGCGGGGCTGCATCAAGCTGCCGATCTACTGACCGGGTTGCTGATTGCTAAGGTCTATTTATGGTGGTTTGGCTGGCGGCTGTTCGACATTGAGATGTCGGTGAGCCTGTTTTTGTTGCTGATGGTCGCACAAGATTTTTGTTACTACTGGTTCCACCGCGCCAGCCATCGTGTTCGCTGGATGTGGGCGGCGCATGTGGTGCATCATAGCTCAGAGCGGATGAACTTTAGCACCGCGTTTCGCCAAAGCTTAATGTATCCGCTGGCAGGGATGTGGCTGTTTTGGCTGCCGCTGGTGGTGATTGGATTTCCGCCGCAATGGGTGGTGTTTGTTGTGCTGCTGAATTTAGGGTTACAGTTTTTTGTCCACACTCAATGGATAAAGACACTCGGGCCTGTGGAATGGGTTTTTAATACCCCGTCTCATCATCGCGTTCATCATGGCGTGAACCCCCAGTACATCGACAAAAACTACGCGGGCATTTTGATCATTTGGGACAAATTATTTGGCACCTTCGAGCCGGAATCTGAACCGGTGCGCTATGGGATCCCCAAGCCAGTAAACAGTTTCAACCCTCTGGTGGTGACCTTTGCAGAATGGCAACAAATGTGGCGCGATGTCACGCAGCCTGATTTGAATTTTCGGCAACGATGGCAGTGCTTGTTTGCACCGCCAGGACACGCACAAGGTCACACGACAGACGAGCAAGCATCACGTAAGAGGTAGCAGTTTGCTGGCTTGCTGCAAGCAAACGCATTTTGAGGATATAACTCATTGTTATCGGGTGCCAACACCGCCACGTGTAGCATTCCTGCCTATGGAGGCGAGTAAACGCAACGTTTGAAATATGAGCCGAGTTGATTGTTAGCAGGCTAGATGCTTTTGCACTCCTTTGTCACGGCGTTGGCGCCTTGGCGCAGAATCCCAACCTGAATAACGATGGCTACGGCCGCTACCGCGGCGGCAGCGTAGACAAGCTGAATCACGGAAATCCCGTGGCCGAGCCACAGCCCACCCAAAAGGGTACCCACCGCACCACCAAGGTAGTTTGATGAACTATTGAGTGCGACAACGGCGGCACTTTGCTCCGGTTGGAGGCTAATCAGTGTGTGTTGCTGTGGTGCGAGCGACGACCAACCGGCCGCACCCCATAAAAAGAATGGCACAAAGGCAATGATTGAGGGCAACGGCAAGCTACTCGGAATGCTGAAGATGGCGACGAACATGAGCGTCAGAACGCTGAGCAGGATTGTCCTTGGACGTTTTACCCAGTCAATTAAATGGCCGATGGTGAAGCTGCCTACCATGCCGCCTAGGCCCCAAACCCATAAATATGGCGTGAGGTTGGTTTTTTGTGTGATGCCCGTAATCACAGGTGCGAGATAAGAATAGAGCCCCAAGCTGGCGACAGCCGTCAAGAAGGTGACACTAATGGTGGCAGACACGGACCGACTGGCGAGTAACGCGACGCGTGCTTTTAGCGATGGCGGCGGGGCGACACAGATCTGAGGAACACCCAGCACCACGCCAATAAGCCCAATGAGCGCGATACCGATCACGACGGCAAACACGCCTTGCCATCCAAGCCAAGTGGCGAGAGCGAGACCGACGGGAACCCCAACAACGGTACCCGCACTCATACCACCCAACAACAGCCCTAATGCACGCCCCTTCTTCTCTGCTGGCACCAAAGAGGCGGCACTTGCCGCGGCTAAAGGCGAGAAAATGCCGGCCCCTATGCCGGCTAGCGCGCGGCTTGCCAGTAACATGGTTAAGTGCGTGCTGAAAATGGTGACAAGATTAGCGGCGATAAACACCAGCATCGATAGCACGAGTGCCTTTTTGGTCGGAAAGCCTGCCAACAATGTCGCCAAGATTGGCGCAGAAAGGGCGTAGCACAAGGTAAAAGCCGTCACCATTTGTGCGGTTTGTGCTTCTGTGATCTGAAAACTGGTGGAAATTTCCGGAATAATGCCTGCCACGACATAGGCATCCATACCGAACGCAAACATCGCAATGGGTAAAAATAAAATGTTTTTCATGGATAGCCTAGCGCGTGAGTCTTTGAAAAGTTGCGGGTATGCCGTCAATTTACACGCAGATGACGATGGGGAAAGAGCCCCTTATCAAGCGTACAACTTTATAATGTCCAGGAAATGTAACAAAGTATTACATTGGGCGAAAACACTCGCCAGCAAATATAGGTAGAGGAGCAGGCAAGTATTTTTTACAGAGTAAACAATTGACTATAATAAAGGGCGCGATGAGTCGGCCTTTATATCAATGGGTGATTGAGTTGACACTTAGAACTGGTATTTAACCAATCATCGCTATTGTAAGAAAAATAGGCACCCACTGAGTGGATGCCTATTTGGGTAAGGGGTGAGATAGTGTCTTTGTCTTAGCTTAAACGGTCTGTCCGCGTAAGTTTAGCCAACTGTCGTCTGTGAGCGTGTTGTTAGAATTTATAGTTAACGTCGAGGTAAAACACACTTGGGTTCTTGAAGGAAATACCTTCCGCATACTTTTGTTTCGTTAAGCCGTATTTATGACCGCCTTCCAAAGCGATACCGGAGTTAAAACGATACCCAAGGCCGAGATTGACGTCGCTCGCTAGGCCAGAGTCTCTGAGATTATAGTTGTCAGTCCCCAGAGCATCTTTGTCCTTAATTTCTAGCTTGCTGCGTTGATAGCCTAGCGTACCACCAGCAATACCGTACAAATTGTCAGTGAACTCGTGAATATAGTCTAAGCCCATACCGAATTGATAATCAGTATTTTCCAGCGACAGCTCTTCATCTCCTGCTTTCACTGTCGATTTACTCGACGCGCCCGACTGCCAGTAGCCGTAAGCGCGCACTGAGTCAGTGATATACTTACCGCCGTACAGCTTGACGGTTCCTCGGTCCTCGAGATCACTTTTGAACTCGCTGCTCTCTAAGCCACTCACATCAGCGCTACCAGCCCCGAATTCCATCCCCATATAAGAAGAGGCATAAGCCGCTGGCGCGAGAATCAGTAAAGCGAAAGGTGCTAATTTTTTCATTGTAAATAACCTATTATTCGTCGTAGGTGTTTTTTAAGAACGTATGACTTATAGTCATTGCTTTTTGGAACGTTCGTTTAAGGGGGAACGTTTGAGTGGTACTTTACGGCTGACGAGCGCGGTAATGTATCTGCAGAGTGTCATGGTTTGTCGTATGACTGTCGTGATAGCTACGCCTGTAGACGCACAGAGTTATTAATGATTGATACCAAGGCTTTTGGTTTGTTTATTTTTCTAGGTCAAGATTAATGGAAGAGAAACTACACTTGGTGGTTGTCGAAGATGACCCCAAAATGCGAGAAATGCTGACAGAGTATTTTGATACACAAGACTATCGCGTCACGGCACTCGCTGAAGGGACAGGGGCGGCTGAATACATTTTGTCCGCACAACCTGACTTGGTTCTACTCGATCTAATGCTACCCGGTGACGATGGACTGACAATTTGCCGACAAATCCGTGATGGGTTTAGAGGAAGAATTGTGATGCTAACCGCGAGTGATGATGATTTTGACCATGTGGCAGCCCTAGAGGTGGGCGCGGACGATTTTATCAGCAAACCGATTAAGCCTCGGGTGCTGATGGCTCGTGTAAGAGTGCAACTACGCCAGCTTAGAGACGACGCAGCAGTTCTCGCATCCAAACCCAGTGTCCTTAATTATGGTGTCTTGGCGCTCAATGAGGCAAGACGCTACTGTTCATTAAATGATGAGCCTATCGCATTAACAGACAGTGAATTTGCATTGCTTTGGCACCTGGCCAGTCAGCCTGACGAGGTGCACACACGAGAGACGTTAACGCGTGCATTACGAGGTATTGAGTATGACGGTGTTGACCGGACGATAGACAATAAAATTGTGACCTTGAGAAAAAAGCTGGGTGATACATCCACCAACCCTAAAAAAATTATCACAGTGCGGGGAAAGGGTTACTTGTTTGTGCCTGATGCATGGTAAGTGCGTAGTAGAAGTCTGTATGAGTGGTGAGCAATGCGTCGGATATATTTAGAGTTCTTCTTTGGGCTGGTCGTCATTTTTATGGCGAGCTCATTGACCTACGAATACCTCGTGTATGAACTGACGGAAAACTATGAAGCAACCTTGGCGAAGCGACAGGCTGAAAGTGTCGTTGATATGGTAGCGCTGATTGAGTCACAGGCGGGAACGCAAGCAGCTTTAGGTGCGCTGAAGGGGTATGCCGATAACGTTGAATATTCATTATCGGTACACGAACTTGGCAAGATTCCGGCTCATTTGAAGGAGGCATTTTCCCACCAACTTGACCCCTCGGCCGTTTTTGATGATAAAAACGAAACCTTGTGGTTCCGTCTCGACGATAAGGCGCAAATCTATAGTTTACAAACCGCGGTAGACTCTGAGCTACACGGGGCCATTGCGTTTAATGAAGATCTATTGTTCGTTTTTCTCTTTTTTGGTTTTGCTCTCTACAGTTTTTTCATGGTGCGGTTTCTCAGCCGCCGAGTACGGTCACTCGAGCAAGCGGCTCTTCAATTTGCCAACGGCAATTTAGACGCGCGGGCGTCAACAAAGAGTCAATATACCGTGGGGAGTTTGAACGCGACCTTTAATCATATGGCAGACAGAATTGCCAGTTTGGTCAGTAGTCGCCGAGCGCTAACCAATGCGGTGGCGCATGAATTGCGCTCTCCTTTATTTCGAATTCAATGGCAAGCTGAATTGTTGAGTGAGAGCCAACTGGACCGCAAGCAGCAACAAAAAATCGTCAGTATCGTTGAAGATACGGATGAAATGGCAGGGTTGGTTGATGAGCTTCTTTATTTGGCACGTGTTGATCACCCCAATACACCTTTTAGCCCGGAAAGATTGAATACGGCGATGTGGCTACAAGAAGAATGGCCGCGTTGGCAAACGCTCAGCACTAAGTCCGTGAGCTTGGATGCCCCGCAAGACTTGCCCAGTGTTGAGGCCGATCCACACCTGCTCAAACGAGTGATCACCAATTTAATCGGTAATGCGGAGAAGTATGCGACTCGTCAAATAGCCGTGCGTGTCTATTGCGAGGACACACAGCTTGTGATTGCCGTACACGATGATGGTGAGGGGGTGGATCCATCACACTGGCCGTTTATTTTTGATGCCTTTTACAGTGCGAATCGTTCCCGCGATAAAAAGCGCTCAGGCTATGGCTTGGGGCTGGCGATCGTTAAACAAATTGTCACCCGCCACGGCGGTCATGTAGAGATTGATCATAGTGATTTAGGCGGCGCATGTTTTCGAGTGATCTTACCCATAAAAACATGATGTCACGCTGTCAGGGCTAAGCTAATAGGGCGGCATTCGTCGCCGTTAGGTATTTCGCGTATAATAGCGCCCACATCGACAACACTAGGGGCACTATGAAACACCGTACCTTCGTCTTTATTGGCATGGCGATTTTTGCCGTGACCGTCACCATTTTGGTTTCGCGCCAGCAGCCCAAAGCCCCGCTTGTGCCCGATTTTCAATCCTTTGCGGCGGGGGCTGAGCGTAAGCAGGCGTTTTTTGATTACTTCACCCCTGTCGTGAATACCATTAACAGCGAAATCTTGGCGGATCGCACCGCGTTAACGGCATGGCACACGCGTCAAAGTGAGTTAAGCCGCCGAGAAACAAAACGCGTTCAAGCGCTCGCCGATCAGTATGAGCTAGCCGAGTTTGATGTCGGCCAAGAAGCAGACTGGATGGCACTGATCCAACGGGTAGATATCATTCCGCCGTCGTTGGTATTAGCGCAGGCGGCCAATGAGAGTGCATGGGGCACCTCGCGGTTTGCGCGTGAAGGGAATAATTACTTCGGACAGTGGTGTTTCAGCAAAGGATGTGGACTGGTACCCAAGCAACGTGCGGAAGGGAAAGTGCACGAAGTGGCAGCCTTTGATAACCCACAAGCCTCGGTAAAAAGCTACATCAATAACTTAAATACCCATGCCGCGTATCAAGGGCTACGCGAGATCCGCGCTAGCCTGCGTGAGCAGAATAAACCGCTTTCAGGTACATCGCTTGCCAATGGGTTGGGGCGCTATTCGGAGCGTGGCCAAGCCTATGTGAAGGAGCTACAAGCGATGATCCGTCATAACCAACTGGACAGGCTTGACCAGCCATCACCTTTATCAAATAACGAGTAGGACAGCCAATGATTACCCGTTTGCCTCGGTGGGTTGAAGCCGGGGCGTTTGTGTTAGCGCTGATCGCCGGCACCATCAATGCGATCGGGCTGTTGGGCTTTGAACACCAAGCCGTCTCACATGTTTCAGGTACCGCGACGCAATTTGGTTCGGGGTTGTTTGCAGGCCAGTGGACACAAGTCATCCAGCTGGGGGGCTTACTGGTGGCATTTTTCCTTGGTGCCGCGATTTCCGGGTGCTTATTGCATGGCAGCACGCTCAAACTGGGCCGCCATTATGACTCGGCACTGTTTGTCGAAGCTGGGCTGATTATGTTGGCGTTCTATTTTCTTTCTCGTGGCTTTGCCATTGGCCAGTTAGCCGCCTCGGCAGCGTGCGGCTTGCAGAACGCGATGGCGACCACCTACAGCGGCGCGATCGTGCGCTCAACCCACTTAACCGGCATCTTTACCGATTTAGGATTGATGCTCGGGGGTAAGCTGCGCGGCAATCCAGTGGATAAGCGCAAACTGATGCTCTTTTTACTGATCGCGTCTGGCTTTATCGTCGGCGGGGTAGTGGGCGCGTCGCTCTTTGCGTACTTCCATTTTGCGGCTTTGCTGTTTCCCGCAGGGTTATGTTTTGTGGTGGCATTGTGTTATCGCGGATATATGACACGCCAGCGTTTGATAACCCGCACCAGTAGCAAATAAACACACACGTTATTAACAATGCGCGTTTTCGCGCATTTTTTATGTGCGTGTTGTGCATCGTATCGATGTCTCTAACTTGCCCGGTTCTTTGGTGTCAACGTCGGGCCTGCTTCCTGTGGCGGCGGTTTACCGTGTCACCATTCGCGCGTCTTTTTGCGGCCAAAAGTTTGTCTCAAATCAAACAAGTGTGAGTTTGTGTTTCGAATTCGCGCATTGTGTGATGCTCTCGCCGTCTTTGTGAAACAGAAAATGCCACACTCCCGTTACGATACAGTAACAAGGAGGCCCCATGCCAAATAGCCAGTATATAGAAACGGATGTGGTCATCATCGGCGGGGGAGCAACCGGCACCGGCATTATGCGAGATTGTGCGCTGCGCGGTATCTCGTGCATTATGCTCGAACGTGACGATATCGCGGCTGGGACATCGGGGCGCAACCATGGCTTGCTGCATTCTGGGGCTCGTTACGCGGTCACAGATACCGAATCGGCCTGTGAATGCATTCAAGAAAACACCATCCTTAAATCCGTGGCTCGCCACTGCGTGGAAGATACCAGCGGACTCTTTATCACCTTGCCGGAAGATGATTTAGCGTACCAAGACACCTTTATTGCCAGTTGCGATAAAGCTGGCATTCCGACCCGGAAACTGACACCACGTGAAGCGCTGGCGTTCGAGCCCAACGCCAATCCGGCTATGATTGGTGCGGTGCAGGTACCGGATGGCATTATCGATCCGTTTCGCTTGTGTGCCGCGAATGTGTTGGACGGCAAAGAGCACGGCGGCAAGGTGTTTAACCATACTCGAGTGATGGGATTAATTCGTCAAGGGGCGACGGTGCAAGGTGTCCAGTGTTTGCATACCCTCACCGGCGAGCGTTTTGCCATTATGGCGAAGCAAGTGATCAATGCCGCAGGGATTTGGGGGCAGACAATCTGCGAGTATGCCGATCTGAATATCAAAATGTTCCCCGCCAAGGGCTCATTGCTGATCCTCGATTATCGGATTAACAACCGAGTAATCAACCGCTGCCGTAAACCGGCAGACGCTGACATCTTGGTGCCTGGTGACACCATTTCCTTAATCGGCACCACCTCTGAGCACATCGAGTACGATCAGATTGATAAGTTGGCGGTGACGCCACAAGAGGTGGATGTGCTGATGCGCGAGGGGGCTAAGCTCGCCCCCATTATGGCCAATACGCGGGTGTTGCGCGCTTACGCGGGCGTGCGGCCTTTGGTCTCGGTAGACGACGACGGCAGTGGTCGCAATATTAGTCGCGGCATTGTGTTGCTTGATCACCAAGCACGCGATGGGCTGGAGGGCTTGATCACCATCACCGGTGGTAAGCTCATGACCTACCGTTTGATGGCCGAGCAAGCCACAGACTTGGTGGCTGAAAAGCTGGGTAACCGTAATCCATGCCAAACTGCGACCCGTCCGCTACCGGGCTCTGAGCCTTCTAAAGGGATCCGTAAAGCCAGCGCCAGCTTGGTGAAACCTGTCTACCAATCCGCCTATTACCGCCACGGTGAACGCGTTAGCCATTTTTTAGATGAAAGTGACGATAGCCAAGCGGTAATTTGCGAATGCGAAATGGTGACCAAGGGCGAGGTGAACTATGCCATTCAATCGTTGGACGCAAAAAACATCACTGATTTACGTCGCCGCACCCGTCTGGGTATGGGGCCTTGTCAGGGTGAGCTGTGCAGCTATCGTGCCGCCAGCTTATTCAGTGAATGCGGAGGATTAGATGGCCAAGCCAGTGCTGGGCTGCTGGTGGACTTTCTCGAAGAGCGCTGGAAAGGCGTGAAACCCATTTTTTGGGGCGACGCGCTACGCGAAGCCGAATTTAGTTATTGGATTTATCAAGGATTATTTGGCGCCGGAGAGGTGCCAACGCCGCCGAAGACACCACGCAGTAGTGGTGAGTTAAAACGTGCTACACCGACGTCAGCGGCTGATCAGGAGGTATCACAATGATCCACTACGATATCGCAGTGATTGGTGGCGGCATTGCCGGGTTTACTGCCGCCTTGCGGGCACTAGAAGCGGGCAAGAAAACCGTCATGATTAGCGCCGGACAAAGCGCGCTGCATTTTTCGTCAGGCTCGATTGATGTATTGGGCCATTTCCCTAATGGTGAACCGGTCAGCCAGCCTTTTGAAGCGATTCCGAAACTGGTTCGCCAACATCCTGAGCATCCGTATGCCAAAGTCAGTTTAGAGGAAATCACCCAATCACTAACTTGGTTCCAACAGCAACTGAGTGCGCAAAAGGTGTGTCTGTATCATCAAGAGGATAATGCCAACCACGGCCGTATTACGCCGCTGGGCACCGTGCGTCCGACTTGGCTGTCGCAAGGACATGTGTATCAGCATCGCGGCCCGCGTCGTTTTTCGGGCCTCTGTTTTGCCGCCATTGAAGGCTATCGCGATGCGCAACCGACGTTAGCGAAAGATACCATTACCGCCCAGCGTGATTTTGCCTCCTGCCCAAGTCGCACCATCACGTTGTCGATTCCGGGTGCCGAGCGATTACGCCGTAACCGCAATGAGCTACGCTCGGTGGATCTTTCCCGTTTATTGGCCGAGCCTGATGCCTTTGACAGCCTGTGCGAGCAATTAATCGCGCAATCCGGCCCGGATGAATTGGTGATTTTGCCTGCCATTATTGCCGATGTGGCGGGAGAGCGGGGTATGGATGTGCTTAAACAGCGCACCGATCGCTGTTTTCACGAAGTGCCAACCATGCCGCCCTCGCTGCTGGGGATCCGAATTGAAACCGCCTTACAGCGGGTCTTTGCCAGTGCGGGTGGGGTGTTGCTGCGTGGTGATCAAGTGACCGGTGGTGAGTTTGACGACAATGGTTGCCTCACCGCCCTGCATACGCGCCAGCTCGAAGATATTCCGTTAACCGCAGAGGCGGTGATCTTGGCCACGGGCAGCTATTTTAGCCGCGGTCTCAATGCCGACCGCACCCAGGTGAGCGAACCGACGTTGGGGTTAGATATGGTGCAAAGCCCCGATCGTAGCGAGTGGCGCAACGACGACTTTTTTAGTCAGCAAAGCCATCCCTTTATGGCGTTTGGCATCAACACCGACAACCAACTGCGGCCCACCGCACGCGGCAAACGCTGTCAAAATCTGTTTGTGTGTGGCGCGGTACTCAGTGGTTACGATCCCGTCTATGAAGGCTGTGGCGGTGGCGTCGCGATCGCTACTGGCTACGCCGCCGCGCAACGTGCGCTCGCCGTGATGGCGAGTGCTAAGGAGGCGTCCCATGCTAACTGAATGGCTTAAACAGCGTGACTATAGCGACCATGCGCCGCAACCCACCAGCTTTGACCAATGCATTAAATGCACGGTGTGCACAGTGTATTGTCCGGTGTCGAAAGCGAATCCGGCGTATCCTGGCCCCAAAGAATGTGGCCCGGATGGTGAGCGCCTGCGGATCAAAAATCCTGAGTATTATGATGACCTGCTCAAGCTATGCACCAACTGCAAACGCTGCGAAACCGCCTGCCCATCCGGTGTAAAAATTGGCGATATCATTGCGGTGGCGCGCGGCAAACACGGCAAGAAAAACATCAACCCCAAGCTGATGCGTGATTACGTGCTCAGCCACACCGACTTGTTTGGCACGCTTGCTAATCCAGTCGCGCCACTGGTAAATGTGATGACGGATCTGAAACCGGTGAAAGCGGTGATGCATGCCACGATTGGGGTGGATAAACATAAATCTCTACCCAAGTATTCTTTTGGCACCTTTCGGCGTTGGATGAAAAGCCAAGTGGCGGCACAAGCTGAATACCCGAAACAAGTCAGTTACTTCCACGGTTGCTATGTGAATTTTAATAACCCGCAGCTTGGTAAAGACTTGGTAAAAGTGATGAATGCGATGGGGTACGGCGTGCAATTGCTCGACAAGCATAAGTGCTGTGGCGTGCCTTTAATTGCCAATGGCTTTTACGATAAAGCGCGTCGCAACGCGACCGCCAATACCGCGATGATTGCCGATTCTGTTGCCGACGAGCGCCCAGTGATCGCCACCTCATCCTCCTGTGCGCTGACGTTAAAAGAAGAGTATCCCCACGTACTAGGAGTGGATAACGCCCACGTGGCAGGGCAAATCAGCTTTGTGACCCGCTTTTTACTCAAAGCGGCCATGAATGGCGAGATGCCTAAGCTAAAACCCATCAATAAGCGGGTGGTTTACCATACCCCTTGTCACTTGGAGCGCAGTGGTAATGCGATGTTTACCATTGAGCTATTGCGTATGATCCCGGGATTAGAGGTGATTGTGCTCGATAGCGAGTGTTGTGGTTTGGCAGGCACCTACGGCTTTAAAACCGAGAACTATCAAACCTCGATTGCCATCGGTAGTGGTTTGTTTGCTCAGATTAAAGCTGCAGAAGCCGACTTTGCGATCACCGACTGTGAAACCTGTAAATGGCAAATTGAAGAAAACACGTCGCTGGAAGCCTTGCATCCGGTGAGTGTGCTGGCGATGGCCGTTGAGGCTCCATCAGCGTCTTGAGCTTCGCCGCAAAGAACAGCGCCACCGCATAGGGTGGCGCTGTTAGTCTGAGAGTGCGCGCTAGCGACTCGCTTTGGATGGTGTCGAGGCGGTGGATTTACCCACCGACTCTGCCAGTAAAGACTTCATCACGCTGATGGTCATTAAGATCACCAACACACTGATGGGTAGGGCGGTAACCATGTTCGCGGTTTGTAGGGCTCGTAAGCCACCGGCGACCAACAATACCGCGGCGACGGCACCGATCATGGTGCCCCAGAAGACTCGAAAGCGTTTGGGCGGGTTGTCATTGCCCATCGACAAAATCGTGGTCAGCACGAGGGTGCTTGAGTCTGACGAGGTAATAAACCAGCTAAACAGCAAGAAGATCATCATGGCATTGAGAATCCAACCCCAGATCCCGCCACCGGTAATGCCATCAGCGGTGGCAAACAGCGCCGCCGGTAAGTCCCAACCATTGACCAAATCAATAATGCCGGCGGTGCCAATCCCAGCATCGGCAACAAGCTCTTGATGTAAGGCGTTACCACCAAAAATCGCCAGCCAAGCAAAAATCATCAGTGTTGGCGCACACAGCACGCAAACCACAAACTCGCGTAAGGTGCGGCCGCGAGAAATACGCGCAATAAACAAGCCAATAAAGGGCGCCCAGCCAATCCACCAGCCCCAATAGAAAATGGTCCAAGCGTTTTGCCACGCGGTGGGACCTTGCGCCTCTGGGAACCACAGCCCCATCGGAATGAATTCGACCAAATAGTCGCTCAGTGAAGCGCCAAAGATCTGCACTAACCAAGCCGTAGGCCCGCCGAATAAAAAGTAGGCGATCACCAACGCTGAGACGATAATATTCCACTCAGAAATGATTCGGATCCCTTTGCCGACCCCGGAGAGAGACGACAAGATGGACGCCACAGAAATCAGAGCAATGAGGATAACTTGCGTCGTCACGCCCGGGTCGACGCCAAATAGACGGTCAAGCCCTACGGCAATCTGACTGACACCGAGACCCAGCGAGGTGGCGACGCCGAACACGCAGCCAAGTACCCCTAAGATATCGATAATATGGCCGATGGGCCCGTAAATACGATCACCAATCAGCGGGTGCACCGTGGAACGCAGTGCGAGAGGCAGCTTTTTCCTAAATGAGAAATAAGCGAGCGCGAGGCCGACAATCACATACACCGCCCAGCCATGAAAGCCCCAATGGAAATAGGTGACACGCAAGGCATCCGCCGCGCGATCAAAGCCCATGGTGGTGGCACCGGCCATATCCGCATACGGATTGTTGGGGTAGCCGAACGCACCACTTGTATCAAAGTAGAGCGTGGGTTCGGCTACCCCAAAAAACAGTATGCCAACGCCAACACCCGCGGAAAACAACATAGATAGCCACGAGAAGGTGCTAAACTCAGGCCGGTCGTCGTCATCACCTAACCGAATGTTTCCTAAACGCGTGACGGCAATCGTCAAGCTGGCGACCAGTAACAGCACCAACACCAACATGTAATACCAACCAAAGGTCGACTCCACCCAGCCACGTGCCGCAGCAAATACACGGCCGGCTAAATCAGTATTAAATCCGGTAAAAAACACGAAGACACAAACCAGGAGCGTGGCGGCGATCATCATATTTTTATGAACACCTTTAAACAGGCCGGTCTGTGTGACGCAATCGGCAAACGGATGCTGCAATGCGCTGGCATTACTCGCATCCGACGTACTTCGTGTTGACATGAATCGTTCCTCTTTTAACAACAAAACGCGCAACAATTTACGCAACACAAGCACCCTTTGCAAAAAAAAGAGCCGTTAATCACATTATGTTAGGTGGAGGTGTTGAGAAAAGCAGCGAAATGTGTCGATAAGACGGCCAGTGGCGGATTGTCTTCGTACACTTAGGGTTAATAAAAACCTTAATAGAGTGTCTAGGAGTGAGATGATGAAACCACAACCCGCTTCGCGCGATACCATGCTGCAACTTGGGTACCTTGGCTTGCTTCCTTTTATTGGCGGTGTGCTCGTCACCTGGGCCGATCTGACCTTATTCGGTCTCAGTGGCGAGCAGCTTTTTTTAAGCTATAGCGCGGTGATTTTAAGCTTTTTATCCGGCGTTTTATGGGGCAATGGCATCGATCACTTTTCCCATAAACTTAGCCGTAATGCGTTATTGCTGAGCAACCTGTTTGCACTCTTGGCTTGGGGGGCGCTTATTCAAGGCGCGACCCAATACCTGATCGCGACTGGGCTGCTTGCGACCGGTTATTTAGCGGTATGGCTGGCGGAAAAATGGATCCGAAAAAGCGAGAGTGAAGACACGTCCTCTGCCTATCAAACCATGCGTGGCCGCTTGACGATAGCTGTTGTGGCTTGTCATGGGTTGCTGCTCATTGTGGTGTGAGCAGCAAAAAGGCCACCAAGAAAAACCCTACCGAGAATGAACCTATTGCAGCAATAGGCCGTACCCGTTACCTCGTGCGCAAAAAAACAAGTAACTTTACAGTGGAATTAGGGGCAGCGGGGTAACCAATGACGATTATACAGTATTTACGCGTGGTGTTTCTGGCACTCGGCATTGCGGTTGCGGCGAGCGGGGCGTACTTGTTCAGCGAAATAAACACGGTCAAGGCACAGTTTAATGATGTGGTAGAGCGTAATGTTCGCCTGCTGAGCACTGTGTCTGACTTGCGTTATTATACCGTCACTTATCGCCGTTTCGCACTCGATTACGGGTTAACCGATGATAAACAAGCGCATCGCGATATTTTGGTGAAAATAGAGCGCAACGATCAAGAGGTTGGTGAAGCACTTGACCGAATGAAAGCACTCACGGTGAGTGACAGTAATACAGAGGCCGTGGCCACGATAGAAACGCGCCTGAACAATTACCGTGAGATGCAAAACGACTATATTTCGCTTATTGATAACGGACGAATTGATGATGCGCGCCGTAAAATGTTAGGCCCCATGTTGGCGCCGTTTGACCAGATAGTCGCGAACCTCGCCACATTGCAACAGACGTTGGAAGACCAAGCCAACGCGATAAAGACGCGAGAATCGGAAAAAATCGAGCGTCTCATTTATAGTGGTATTGCCGTGATTATTGCTCTGGTTGTGCTGATGGCGGGTGTGGCGTTATTGCTACAACAGCGCATACGTGGGCCGCTGGCGAAGCTGGTTACTCAGATGCAGCGGGTGGAAAGCGGTGATCTTACCCAACGGTTGGATCTCGATACGTTCAACCGCGACGAGCTGGGACAAGCAGCAAATACCTTTGCGCAAATGCAAGAAAGCATTACCGAGCTGATAGGGTCGTTAGTGAAAGGCACTAAGCGATTACAAACGGTCAGTGATGAGCTATCGACCCAGGTGAGCCATACCGTGAATAGCGTTGAGCAACAGCGGGGTGAACTCTCACAGCTTGCGAGCGCGATGACGCAGATGGAGTCTACCTTTGGTGAAGTGGCCAGTAACACTGTCAATGCAGCGGAACATACTGATAAATCGCGTGAATACGCAGAGCAAGGCCGACAAACGTTTGAGCAATCGTATCAGCAAAGCGTGGCGGCTAAAGATCAAGTTAATGAAGCCTCGCAAGTGATTGAGGCGCTAACCGAAGATAGCGAAAATATCGGTAAAGTCTCGGAAGTGATTAGTACCATCGCCGAGCAAACCAACTTGCTCGCGCTCAACGCGGCTATTGAGGCGGCTCGCGCGGGCGAAGCGGGTCGAGGCTTTGCGGTCGTGGCTGATGAGGTACGAGGGTTGGCTACCAAAACCCAATCATCGACCGATGAAATCAACCAGATCATTGAAGGACTGCAAACCAAAGCGCGTCAGGCCTACAAAGTGATGAGCGATAGCCAAACCTTGACGCAAAAAGGGCTGGATGATGCCAAGCATGCGGCAGAAGCGATCAACACCATTAATGATGCGACGCAGCAGGTATCTGAAATGACCGGTGCGATTGCTACCGCGACCGAAGAGCAAACCACAGCAGCGGCGGATCTGAACCAAAATGTGTCGGCGATTCACCAAGCGGCAGAGTCACTTGCCGAGACCGCAGAGCAAACCCGTCAAGCCTATGAGCGCTTGGAAAAAGAAAACGCCAGTATTAAAGAGCAAGCGGAGGCCTTTAGGTTATAACTGTACCCACCGACACCATCCACCAACAGAAAGTGCGCGAATGGCGCGCACTTTTTATTCCCGCCGCAAACGCATTAGCGAAACAAATATCTCAACGAAATAAATACAAAGATAAAAAGTAGTTGATGCTTTTATTCACCTCCCGGAGCACGGCAACCAAGCCGGCATCACTGTGCTCGGTCACATCCCAAGGCACAAATTTTCCGTAACGGGGCAAGGGTAGTCCAGATTGTACGGCGGCTGGATTCACGGCAACTAGATAATCAACATATGTCAATGTCAGCTCGGCCAGCGGGCAAGGCATGATCCCAGAGGTTGAGAGTTGAAATTGAATAAGTGCTTTTGACGCTTGTGCAGTATGCATGGTGCTGGATGTATGTGCGCAGTAAACATCAAAAAAGCTGCTCGCTTTACTTTTCATCACGGCGGCGGCCATCAAGGAGACGCCATGCTCACCATCGCACAAAAACAAAACCACTGGCTTACTCGGCGCGGTATCGTTATGCATCGGGAACGCGTCGGCACGCGCGTCTAACGGGACATTGTCTTTGGCATCTATCATTGCCTTTACTCATCTAAAAAGTGGAAGACAGGACAATTATCGGCGCATCTCGTCGACGCGCATCAGCCCTGGATGCGTTTATCCTAGCCCGCCATGTGTTCAGCGCCAGCGTGGTAAAAACAACTTTTGAATCTGTTACCAATGCGCCGCACTGTCATCAAACCTTCATGATTGCATAAAGGAACTGTCACTTTGTGCTCTTAATGTGTCTCCCCGTTAACCGAGTTCTTCGTTATGTGTAGATAAACTGATTTGCACAGCACTAACTTAAATAATCGACTTGGAGGTTGATGTGAAACTTAAAGCTCTCTTTGCAGCTACTACAGTATCAATGGCCGTGCTGGCCTCAGGTAGCGCAACGGCCGCAAACCGTGATTACATTAGCATCGTTGGCTCTTCTACCGTTTACCCTTTTGCTACTGTAGTTGCTGAGCGCTTCGGTCGCACGTCGCAATACTCAGTACCAAAAATCGAATCAACCGGTTCAGGCGGCGGTCTTAAGCTGTTCTGTGCAGGTGTGGGTGAAAACACGCCAGACATCACTAACGCATCACGTAAAATCAAAAGCTCGGAAATTGACCGTTGTAAATCAAACGGCGTTGACGACATTGTTGAAATCAAAATCGGCTATGACGGCATCGCGCTGGCGAACTCGAAAATGTCTCAGCAATATGACTTGAGCTTGAAAGACATCTACACCGCGCTCGCCAAAACCGTGCCAGACGGTAACGGCAATTTCATTGATAACCCAAATGACACGTGGAAAGACGTGAATTCATCACTGCCTAACACCAAAATTGAAGTGCTAGGTCCACCACCAACATCAGGTACACGTGACGCCTTTGTTGAGCTAGCCATGGAAGCGGGCTGTGCCGAATACCCAGAAGTGGCAGCGCTTGAAGACAGCAACGAAGACAAGTTTAAAGCGATTTGTCATGGCATGCGTGAAGACGGTGCTTTCATCGAAGCGGGTGAGAACGACAACCTTATCGTACAAAAGCTTGAAGCAAACCCAGATGCACTTGGTATCTTCGGTTACAGCTTCCTAGAGCAAAATGCTGACAAGGTACAAGGCTCAAAAATCGCGGGTGTTGAACCAACGTTTGACGCGATTGGTAGTGGCGACTACCCCGTATCACGTTCACTGTACTTCTACGTGAAAAAAGCACACGAAGACGTGATTCCAGGTCTGAAAGACTACGTAAGCGCATTCACTGCTGAAGATGCAATCGGCAACATGGGTTACTTGGCTGACCGTGGCCTTATCCCACTCGACAACGGTGAATGGAAACAAGTACGCAGCGCCGCAGTTGACCTAAAACCAAACCTGTAAGCGCAGTGTGAACACGAAAAGGTGGCACACATGAGGTGCCACCTTTGTGCGTGTTCAGGAGGAACAATGACAACACCCATGCTGATGACCGTAATTGCTGTCATTGCAATTTCAGGCTTTTTTATTGCTCGAGCACGTTCAATCAAGCTCGCCGATACGGCTGGCGGATTGAGTAAGCTTCATTCTCGTCCTAATTATTACGGCTCTTATGTTGCGATTCTCGCGGCTATTCCGGCACTGGTTCTCTTATTGTTGTGGCAAGCGGTAGAACCCAACTTGATCCACAGTTTGGTGATGGCACAACTATCTGATTCGTATGTCACGCAGTTCGGCAACGCCGACTTGCTATACAGTCAGATTGGCAACGTCGCTCGTGGCATCACCCAAACTGACGATGCTGTCTTGTTGGCAGCGGCTGACCATTATCAAATGTTGAACCAACTGGGAACGACGTTGCGTTTCACCGCCATGACATCGCTTGCATTAGCGGGGTTGGCCTTTGGCTGGCGCTCTCTGCGATTACGTCTTCGCGCTCGAAATCGCGTGGAAAATGTGATGCAGGCTTTTTTGCTGCTTTGTTCAACACTCGCGATTTTAACCACACTGGGCATTGTGCTCTCGGTGTTGTTTGAGGCGTTGCGCTTTTTCCAAATGATCCCAGTCACTGAATTTATCTTTGGTACTGAGTGGTCACCGCAAATTGCCTTACGTGCAGACCAACAAGCGGCCAGTGGCTCATTTGGTGCGATTCCACTGTTTACCGGCACCTTAATGATCTCGTTTATCGCCATGTGCATTGCGGCACCAGTCGGGTTGATGAGTGCGATCTACTTGGCCGAATATGCATCGCCGCGTATACGGGGTATCGTCAAACCAATTTTGGAGATCCTGGCAGGTATTCCAACCGTGGTTTATGGCTTCTTTGCAGCATTGGTGGCCGCACCCTTTATCCGTGATGTGGCACAGGCGATCGGCTTTAGCAGCGCGTCGTCAGAGAGTGCACTGGCTGCCGGTGCGGTGATGGGGATCATGATTATTCCTTTTGTGTCGTCATTATCAGACGATGTGATCACTGCTGTACCGCAATCGCTACGTGATGGCTCGTATGGACTGGGCGCGACGCCGTCAGAAACGGTTCGCAAGGTTGTTTTACCGGCTGCATTACCCGGCATTGTGGGTGGCTTATTGCTGGCTGTTTCACGTGCAATTGGCGAAACCATGATTGTCGTAATGGCGGCGGGTCTGTCGGCGAACCTAACGGCTAACCCCCTTGATTCAGTGACCACAGTGACGGTGCAGATTGTCACGCTTCTTGTAGGTGACCAAGAATTTGATAGTCCAAAAACCTTGGCGGCGTTTGCTTTGGGTCTGACCTTATTTGTTGTGACACTGGCACTTAACGTGATTGCGTTGAACATCGTGAAGAAATACCGGGAACAATATGACTGATAAAATCGAACAACTGGCGCAAGAAAAGCGCGCAAGGGTAAGGGCTAGCTTAGCAAAGCGCCGCGGGAAAGAAGGACGTTTCCGTTTTTACGGTATCGGCTCTATTTTCCTTGCGTTTACCTTCTTGGTTCTATTGCTCGGCTCGATCGTCTCGCAAGGCTACACCGCTTTCTATACCACAGAAATTCGCTTGACCGTTGATTTAAGTGAACAAAATCTAGGTATTGAAGGCAAGCCATTAAATGATGAGACCCTTAAATACCTGGGCTATCGCTCAGTATTGGCAGATGCCATTTTTGATGCCATGCCCGAGGTGACATCGCGTGGCGACAAACGTGAGCTGTTCCGTTTTCTGTCTAACGGTGCCGAGTACGACTTACGCGACCGCGTGGCAGCCAATCCTGACTTGGTGGGACAAGAGGTTGAGATTTGGGCACTCGCGGGCGATAACGTCAATCAGTTTAACAAAGGCAATATCGATGGCAGCTTGCCGGAGTCTTATCGCCAGTTTAAAGACAAACACATTGGTTGGTTCAACCAGCTAAAAGAGAACGATCGTGTTCGCACCGTGTTTAACTCGCGCTTTTTCACCAATGGTGACAGCCGTGATGCTGAGCTTGCCGGGATCTGGGGCGCGACAGTGGGTTCTTTCTATACGCTGCTGGTGACACTGGCATTAAGCTTCCCCATTGGGGTGGCGGCCGCGATTTACTTAGAAGAGTTCGCACCACGTAATCGCATTACTGAGATTATTGAAATTAACATCAATAACCTGGCAGCGGTACCGTCGATCGTGTTTGGTTTGCTGGGCTTAGCCGTGTTCCTCAACTTTGCCGATCTACCGCGTTCTGCGCCGGTTGTGGGCGGCTTAGTCCTGACACTGATGACACTGCCAACCATCATTATCTCGAGCCGCGCATCTATTAAAGCGGTACCGCCATCGGTACGTGATGCCGCCTTGGGTGTCGGCGCATCAAAAATGCAAATGGTGATTCACCATGTATTGCCACTTGCCATGCCTGGCATGCTCACCGGAACCATTATCGGCATGGCGCAAGCGCTGGGCGAAACCGCGCCGCTGCTGATGATTGGTATGGTGGCCTTTATCGTGGATATCCCCTCAGGGCCCCTAGATGCCGCCACTGCGTTACCCGTTCAAATTTATTTATGGGCAGAGAATCCTGAAAAGGGCTTTGTCGAAAACACCTCTGGCGCAATCATGGTATTGCTGGCATTCCTTGCCCTTATGAATGCCTGTGCCGTGATTCTGCGTAAGCGTCTTGAACGACGCTGGTAAGTCGGGAGAAACAACCATGACGACGACAACAATGAACAACTTAGCCATGACTGAAGAAGTAGCAGAAACCACGCCGCAAAATACGGCGGCACCGACTGAAACGTGTGGTGTGCCTTTTGTAGAGAGCCCACGTATGACGGCTCGTAATGTCTTTGTGAATTACGAAAACGGCTCAAAATCAGCGATCACCGATGTCAGCTTGGATATTGGTGAAAAAGAAGTCTTGGCGATGATTGGTCCATCAGGCTGTGGTAAGTCTACCTTCTTGCGCTGTCTCAACCGCATGAATGACACCATTCCTGGCTGCCAAGTGTCGGGTGATATTATTTTGGATGGCGAAGATATCTATCATCGCGACACCGAAATTGTGGAGCTTCGCTCGCAAGTGGGCATGGTATTCCAGCGTCCCAACCCGTTCCCTAAATCGGTTTACGATAATGTGGCATATGGCCCACGTATCCATGGCTTGATTGACGGCAAAGACGAGCTGGATGCATTGGTTGAGCAATCACTTACGCGCGCAGGGCTTTGGAACGAAGTGAAAGATCGTCTCGATCAACCAGCAACAGGTCTATCAGGCGGCCAGCAGCAGCGTCTGTGTATCGCACGTACCATTGCGGTCGCGCCGGAAGTGATCTTGATGGATGAGCCTTGTTCGGCGCTAGACCCGATTGCCACCGGTATCATTGAAGAGCTGATTGCCGATCTGAAGAAAAACTTCAGCATCGTGATCGTCACGCACTCGATGCAGCAAGCGGCACGTGTGTCTGACCGCACCGCCTACTTCCACCTTGGTGACTTGGTTGAAGTCAACAGCACACAAAAAGTCTTTAATGACCCTGAGCACAAACTGACCTCTGATTACATCAACGGTCGATTTGGCTAAATAAACGGCGGGGCAAAGGAGAGAAAAGCGCTGAAAACAGGCTTTTGCTGATAAAATCAGCACTTAAGTGCGAAAAAGTAAAAATGGACTTTACATCGCTCTGAGCTGCCTCTAGTATACGCCCCGTTCCGGAGAGATGGCTGAGTGGTTGAAAGCACCGGTCTTGAAAACCGGCAAGGGTTAATAGCCCTTCTAGGGTTCAAATCCCTATCTCTCCGCCACATACCGAAAGCCGCTGCTCAGTCAGCGGCTTTTTTGCATTTATTGTCCCGCAAACTCCCAAACTCTGACCTCACCAACATTTTAGGCGATTCTGTCTAAACAGCTATTCTGCACTCTGGTACGCTAACCCTTATATTTCTGCCTCTTACATGGCCTTTTGGATGCCGACAACCAAAGGGCGGTAGCGTGGAACGCAACAAAACGCCTACATAGATGCACGCTTTCTCATGACCGATTCACACAGGGAAAACGCATGAAGATCCGCGGCATGCCTGGGCTAGCGATTTAATGACTTAGTTGTCAATTAAGGCTGAAAATCGTGCGTTGAACCATGTTTATTAATTAAAATGAGTGAAAATAAAGGATCAATTTGTTGATCATTTTCAGTGCGATTTAATGGTCTCCTAATGTTTAGGAGATTAAAAATG
>NZ_MEBQ01000019.1:0-786 GCF_001722105.1 Salinivibrio sp. SS3
GGCGGGAGACGCGGTTGTGAGGGTGTGGTTTGGGGTGAAGTCGTAACAAGGTAGCCCTAGGGGAACCTGGGGCTGGATCACCTCCTTACTGACGCTATTGTTGCGAGTGCTCACACAGATTGTATAGGTTGAAAGTCAAAGAGATACGAATGCCTTAGTCAAAGGCTCGTACCTTAGATGGGTCTGTAGCTCAGCTGGTTAGAGCGCACCCCTGATAAGGGTGAGGTCGGTGGTTCAAGTCCACTCAGACCCACCACTTCTACTTACCCTGCGTCATCTTTGATACCTGCGATGCTCATGTGCTAACGCACACTGCGCGTCTCGCTTCAAATCTGACTCGGCTAAGCGAAGTGGACTTCTTCAAGAAGTCTGTCTAAGGAATTTATGATGGGGCTATAGCTCAGCTGGGAGAGCGCCTGCCTTGCACGCAGGAGGTCAGCAGTTCGATCCTGCTTAGCTCCACCACTTTTTAAGCGCATTTATGATGATAAGTGTCTTTAAAAAGTGGTTTATCGTATTGATAGAATCACATGCTCTTTAACAATCTGGAAAGCTGACAAGTCATTCTTTAAGAATGACAGTAAAGTTCTCAATCAGTGACATATAATGTCACTCACACAATCAAGTGTGCTTGGGCTTTGTCTTAGTGATAAGCAAAGTCTCTATTTTGAGTCCGGCAAAAACAAAACCTTAATTGGTTGATGATTCAACACTCAGTGGTTTTGCGACGCAGATTTCTTTTTAAGACAGTCTCGACGTAAATAAAACCTCTTGGGGTTGTATGGT
>NZ_MEBQ01000020.1:0-15745 GCF_001722105.1 Salinivibrio sp. SS3
GGTGGCCGTACTGTAGGCGCGGGTGTTGTTGCTAACATCATCGCTTAATTTGATAGACGCTGAGTCTTATCAACCAAAGGGAGCGCATTGCGCTCCCTTTTTGTTTGCCCTTTCTTTGACGATACCTTGATATAAATGAGCTAGCCATCAATAACCAAGCGTTATATAAAAAGTCTTTACCCCGAAAGCAATGCGAACTATTCTCGTTATAGTTCATGTTTTGAGATGACTGAGATGTTAGTTTGTATCTGCCACAGCGTATCGGATAAGACCATTAAGCATTGGGTGCGTCAGCAAGGCGTCACCAGTATCCGTGAGTTACGCCAGCTGACGCCTCTGGGGTCGCAATGTGGTAAATGTGTACGCCAAGCCAAAGAGGTGATTTACGACGAGAGCCAACTGATCACGCTGCAAAAAGCGAGTTAACCTGCAGTCAATATTTGACAGCCTCCTTGTGGGTTCTACATTTGTAAAGTAGAACCCATAATGAGGCTTTTGCCATGAAAGGCGATCCAAAATCGATAGCATTTCTCAACACGGTACTCGGTAACGAACTGATTGCGATTAATCAGTATTTTTTGCATGCGCGCATGCTTAAAGACTGGGGCTTAAAAGTCATCGCGGACAAAGAGTATGAAGAGTCCATTGATGAGATGAAGCATGCGGACAAGCTCATAGAGCGTATCTTGTTTTTAGAAGGGACGCCCAACCTGCAAGATTTAGGTAAGTTACGTATTGGTGAAGACACGCAAGAAATCTTCGAATGTGATCTTGCGCTGGAGATGCAAGCGCACGAAGACTTGAAAGAAGCCATTGCGTACACCGAAAGCATCCGCGATTTTGTGTCGCGAGATCTGTTCCAGTATATCCTCGACGACGAAGAAGAACATATTGATTGGCTCGAAACTCAGCTGGGTCTGGTCGATAAAGTGGGTATCGCCAATTACAACCAAGCACAAATCATCGAAGACGCCAGTGACAAAGACGGCTAGTACACTTTGTGGGCAAAACGTGCACCTACACTCAGCGTACCCTTAGTGGGTGCGCTTTTTTTAGGGCCTAATTATTAACCAACGCTTGCAAAGCTATCGCGCATCGGTATAATGCCCGGCACTGCTTAAGTCATTGCGACTTCCGACGCAGTTGTGAACCAATGAGCATCGAGGAATGGAACAGTAAACTGTTCGTTTAATGTATACTCCGCTTATGTTCGCAGTCATAGAATAATGGCTGACAATGTGCCTAATTTTGGCACTACGGTTTCACATAAATTAATCGGCATTCCCTCGTCTTAATGAGGTGGAATGGCGATATTGTTTGTGTAAATATTTTAGAATTTGGAGCTCTGTCTCATGCAGAACCAACGTATCCGTATCCGCCTTAAGGCGTTCGATCATCGCTTGATCGATCAGTCTACCGCGGAAATCGTTGAAACCGCTAAGCGCACTGGCGCACAGGTTAAGGGACCAATCCCTCTACCTACTCGTAAAGAGCGCTTCACCGTTCTTATTTCTCCGCACGTAAACAAAGACGCACGTGACCAGTACGAAATCCGTACTCACAAACGTCTGATCGACATCGTTGAGCCAACAGATAAAACTGTTGACGCTCTGATGCGTCTTGACCTTGCTGCGGGCGTTGATGTTCAAATCAGCCTGGGTTAAGGGGGAGTAGATAATGATTGGTCTAGTCGGTCGTAAAGTCGGTATGACTCGCATCTTCAACGAAGATGGCGTTTCTATCCCGGTCACCGTAGTTGAAGTTGAAGCGAACCGTGTTGCTCAGGTGCGTAAGCCTGACGTTGACGGTTATGCCGCAATTCAAATCACTACAGGCGAGAAGAAAGCAAGCCGTGTCAACAAGGCACAAGCTGGTCACTTTGCGAAAGCAGGTGTTGAAGCAGGCCGCGGTTTGTGGGAATTCCGTCTGGAAAATGGTGAAGAGTTCGAAGTTGGCGCTGAGCTAAACGTTGATCTTTTCGCTGAAATCAAAAAAGTAGACGTTACTGGCACGTCAAAAGGTAAGGGCTTCCAAGGCGGCGTTAAGCGTTGGAATTTCCGTACTCAAGACATGAGCCACGGTAACTCTTTGTCTCACCGTGCGCCTGGTTCTATCGGTCAATGTCAGAGCCCAGGTCGCGTATTCAAAGGCAAAAAAATGGCAGGTCACATGGGTGCTGAGCGTGTAACGACTCAAAACCTAGAGATCGTACGTGTTGACGCTGAGCGCAATCTGCTTCTTATCAAAGGTGCAGTCCCAGGTGCGACAGGTGGCAACGTGATCGTTAAACCAGCCGTTAAAGCGTAACGTCGAGGAGATAGTAATGGAATTGGTAGTCAAAGGCGCCGACGCGCTAACTGTTTCCGAAACTACCTTCGGGCGTGAATTCAACGAGTCCCTGGTTCACCAGGTAGTCGTTGCATACGCAGCTGGTGCCCGTCAAGGTACTCGCGCTCAGAAAACTCGTTCAGACGTCTCTGGTGGCGGTGCTAAGCCATGGCGTCAGAAGGGTACTGGTCGCGCCCGTGCAGGTACAATCCGCAGCCCAATCTGGCGCAGCGGTGGTGTCACTTTCGCAGCACGTCCTCAGGATCATGCTCAGAAAGTAAACAAAAAGATGTACCGTGGTGCTCTTAAGAGCATCCTGTCAGAGCTGGTTCGTCAAGAGCGTTTGATCGTTGTTGATAACTTCTCTGTTGAAGCACCAAAAACTAAAGAGCTTGTCGCTAAGCTGAAAGAGCTTGAGCTGAACGATGCTCTGATCGTCACTGCCGAAGTTGATGAGAACCTGTTCCTTGCCGCACGTAACCTTTATAAGGTTGACGTACGCGATACAGATACCATCGACCCAGTTAGCTTGATCGCTTTCGACAAAGTCGTGATGACTGCTGATGCAGTTAAACAAGTTGAGGAGATGCTGGCATGATCACTGAAGAGCGTATCCTAAAAGTTCTGCGTGCTCCGCACATCTCTGAAAAAGCGACGATGGCCGCTGAAAACAACAACACTGTTGTATTCAAAGTCGCCAAAGAAGCTACGAAAAAAGAGATCAAAGCGGCAGTTGAAAAACTGTTCGAAGTTGAAGTGAAGTCTGTTCGTACTCTTCTCGTTAAGGGTAAGACCAAACGTCAAGGTATGCGTGAAGGCCGTCGTAGCGACTGGAAAAAAGCGTATGTTGCCTTGAAAGAAGGTCAGGACATCGACTTCGTTGGCGGCGCTGAGTAAGACGGAGGAGTAAAAGCAAATGGCTATTATGAAATGTAAGCCGACTTCACCGGGTCGTCGTCACCTTGTTAAAGTGGTTAACCATGATCTTTATAAAGGTAAACCATATGCACCACTGCTAGAGAAAAACTCTAAGTCAGGCGGTCGCAATAACAACGGTCGAATCACAGTGCGTAACATCGGTGGTGGTCACAAGCATCATTACCGTGTAATTGACTTCAAACGTACTAAAGACGGTATCCCAGCGAAAGTTGAGCGTCTTGAGTATGATCCGAACCGTAGTGCAAACATCGCGCTTGTACTGTATTCGGACGGTGAACGTCGTTACATCATCGCACCAAAAGGCCTAAAAGCCGGTGATCAGATCCAATCTGGTGCAGATTCAGCTATCAAGGTAGGTAACACCCTGCCAATGCGTAACATCCCAGTGGGTTCTACTATCCACAATATCGAGCTTAAGCCTGGTAAAGGTGGTCAGTTGGCTCGTTCTGCGGGTGCTTATGCGCAAATCGTAGCTCGTGACGGCGCGTACGTCACACTCCGCCTGCGCAGCGGTGAAATGCGTAAGGTTCTTGCTGAAGGTCGTGCGACTCTTGGTGAAGTGGGTAACTCTGAGCACATGCTACGCGAACTGGGTAAAGCCGGTGCCGCGCGCTGGAAAGGCGCACGTCCAAGCGTACGTGGTGTTGCAATGAACCCGATTGACCACCCACACGGTGGTGGTGAAGGCCGTACCTCAGGTGGTCGTCATCCAGTATCACCATGGGGTATGCCAACTAAAGGCTTCAAGACCCGTAAGAACAAACGTACCGACAAGTACATCGTACGTCGTCGTAACAAGTAATTATTATCAGAGGATAAGCCATGCCACGTTCTCTCAAGAAAGGTCCTTTTATTGACCTGCACTTGCTGAAGAAGGTAGAGAAAGCGGTGGAAAGCGGTGACAAGAAGCCTTTAAAGACTTGGTCCCGTCGTTCAATGATCATCCCACAGATGATCGGATTGACCATCGCTGTCCATAATGGTCGTCAGCACGTACCCGTTTTCGTTTCTGAAGAAATGATCGGTCACAAGCTGGGCGAGTTTGCACCAACACGTACTTATCGCGGCCACGCTGCTGATAAGAAAGCTAAGAAGCGTTAAGGGGTAAGAAATGGAAGCTATTGCTAAACATCGCTTTGCTCGTATCTCGCCTCAAAAAGCACGTTTGGTTGCGGATCAAGTGCGCGGTAAAGACGTAGCACAAGCACTGGAACTACTGACCTTCAGCAACAAAAAAGCGGCTGACCTGGTTAAGAAAGTGTTGGAATCTGCTATTGCAAACGCCGAGCATAACGAAGGTGCGGATATCGACGATCTAAGCGTCGCCAAAGTCTTCGTTGATGAAGGCCCAATCATGAAGCGTATTATGCCTCGTGCAAAAGGCCGTGCCGATCGCATCTTGAAGCGTTCTAGCCACATCACTGTTGTTGTAGCAGACCGCTAAGAGACGAGGAGATAAAGCAATGGGTCAAAAAGTACATCCTAATGGTATTCGTCTTGGCATTGTTAAGCCTTGGAATTCCACTTGGTTTGCTAATAACCAAGATTTCGCTGACAACCTAGACGGCGACTTTAAGGTACGTCAGTTCTTGAACAATGAACTGAAAAAAGCGTCAGTCTCTCGCATCGTTATCGAGCGTCCTGCTAAGAGTGTTCGTGTGACCATTCACACTGCACGTCCTGGTGTGGTTATCGGTAAGAAAGGTGAAGATGTCGAGAAGCTGCGCGCTCATGTTGCAAAACTAGCCGGTGTACCAGCGCAAATCAACATCGCTGAAGTACGTAAGCCTGAGCTAGATGCGCAACTTGTTGGCGACAGCATCGCATCACAGCTAGAGCGCCGTGTTATGTTCCGTCGTGCGATGAAGCGCGCGGTACAAAACGCGATGCGCCTAGGTGCCAAAGGTATCAAAGTAGAAGTAAGCGGCCGTCTTGGCGGCGCTGAAATCGCTCGTACCGAGTGGTACCGTGAAGGCCGTGTGCCATTGCACACCCTTCGTGCTGACATTGATTACGCAACTTCTTCTGCTCACACCCAGTACGGTGTAATCGGCATTAAAACCTGGATCTTCAAAGGTGAGATCCTAGGTGGAATGGCTGAAGTTGAGCAAAAGGCTGACAAGCCGAAGAAGCAGCGTAAAGGCCGTAAGTAAGGAGTCTATCGATGCTTCAACCAAAACGTACTAAGTTCCGCAAGACTTTTAAAGGTCGTAACCGCGGTCTGGCGCACGGTACTGACGTAAGCTTCGGTACCTATGGCCTGAAAGCTGTTGGTCGCGGTCGTATCACTGCGCGTCAAATTGAGGCGGCTCGTCGTGCGATGACTCGTCACATTAAACGTCAAGGCCAAATCTGGATTCGTGTCTTCCCTGACAAACCAATTACTGGTAAGCCGTTGGAAGTTCGTATGGGTAAGGGTAAAGGTTCAGTTGATTACTGGGTTGCCCAAATCCAACCAGGCAAGGTCCTGTACGAAATGGATGGTGTTCCTGAATCACTGGCTCGCGAAGCGTTTGAATTAGCTTCACGTAAGCTACCGATCAAAACCACTTTCGTAACTAAGGCGGTGATGTGATGAAAGCACAAGAACTACGTGAAAAGACTGCTGAGCAGCTGAACGAAGAGCTAATGGGTCTGCTACGTGAGCAGTTTAATCTGCGCATGCAAGCGGCTACTGGCCAACTTCAGCAAACTCACACTCTTAAAGCTGTTCGTCGCGATATCGCACGTGTAAAAACCGTACTGACTGAGAAGGCTAACGCATAATGAGCGAGAACATCCGCACTCAGCAAGGTCGCGTTATCAGCGACAAAGGCGATAAAACTATCGTCGTTGCTATCGAGCGTTTTGTGAAACACCCAATCTACGGTAAGTACATTAAGCGCACGAGTAAGCTACATGTACACGATGAATCAAACCAGTGTAACCAAGGTGACACTGTCGAGGTTCGTGAGTGTCGTCCAATCTCTAAGCAAAAGTCTTGGACATTGGTTCGCGTTGTTGAAAAATCACGCATCTAAGCGATTTTTCATACAATAATAAGTCAAACGGCTCTCATTTGGGGGGCCGTTTATTTTTTATCTACCCATCTGGTCAAAATAGTGTTATTATTCGCCGCCCTTGTAAAAAGGCAGCCCGACCCGAGATGGGTCTAGATGTAATAACAGCGGAGCACTAACAATGATCCAAATGCAAAGTATGCTGGACGCAGCCGACAACTCCGGCGCTCGCAGTGTAATGTGTATTAAGGTTCTGGGTGGCTCTCACCGTCGTTACGCCCACGTTGGCGACATCATCAAAGTTACCGTTAAGGATTCAATCCCACGCGGTAAAGTGAAAAAAGGTGATGTGCTTAAGGCGGTGGTAGTTCGCACCCGTAAAGGCGTACGTCGTCCAGACGGCTCTGTCATTCGCTTCGACCGCAATGCTTGCGTGTTGTTGAACAACACGAACGAGCAACTAGTCGGCACACGTATCTTTGGCCCTGTGACACGCGAACTTCGTACTGAGAAGTTCATGAAAATTGTGTCTCTGGCGCCTGAAGTTCTGTAAGGAGCGATCTCATGGCAGCTAAAATCCGTCGTAACGACGAAGTTATCGTTCTTGCCGGTAAAGACAAAGGCAAGAAAGGTAAAGTATCTAAGGTTCTACCGACCGGTAAAGTTATCGTTGAAGGTATTAACCTCGTGAAGAAACACCAGAAGCCGGTTCCGGCTCTGGGCACTCAAGGTGGCATCGTTGAACAAGAAGCCGCTATTGACGTTTCAAACGTGGCGATCTTTAACGCAGCAGCTGGTAAAGGTGACCGTGTAGGCTTCCGATTTGAAGACGGCAAAAAAGTGCGTTTCTTCAAGTCGAATGGCGAAACTATTAAGTAATTCTGGAGTAGTACAATGGCGAAACTGCATGATTACTACAAAGAGACAGTTGTAGCTGAGCTATCTAAGCAATTTGGTTACAAAAGCATCATGCAAGTCCCAGGGATCGAAAAGATCACCCTTAACATGGGTGTGGGCGAAGCTCTGAACGACAAGAAACTGCTTGAAAATGCAGCTGCTGATATGACCGCAATTTCTGGTCAAAAGCCGCTGATCACTAAAGCACGTAAATCAGTCGCAGGCTTTAAGATCCGTGAGGGCTACCCAATTGGTTGTAAAGTAACCCTACGTGGCGAGCGTATGTGGGACTTCTTTGAGCGTTTGATCGCTATCGCAGTTCCTCGTATCCGTGACTTCCGTGGTCTGAACCCGAAAGCGTTCGACGGTCGCGGTAACTACAGCATGGGCGTTCGCGAGCAAATCATCTTCCCTGAGATTGACTACGACAAAGTCGATCGTATCCGTGGTCTTGATATTACTATCACTACCACCGCAGGTACAGATGAGGAAGGTCGAGCTCTGCTGGCTGCCTTTAACTTCCCATTCCGTAAGTAAGGTGAAGGGTTACTGTTATGGCTAAAAAATCGATGAAAGCACGTGACGTAAAACGTGCGAAGCTCGCAGCCCGTTATGCTGAAAAGCGTGACAACCTGCGTGCGACCATTAAGAATGTTAACACGTCAGACGAAGAGCGTTGGGACGCCGTCCTGAAGCTTCAGTCGCTACCACGTGATTCTGCGAAGTCTCGTCAGCGTAACCGCTGTAACCAGACTGGTCGTCCACATGGCTACCTACGCAAATTCGGCCTAAGCCGAATCAAGGTTCGTGAAGCTTGCATGAAAGGCGAGATTCCGGGTCTGCGTAAGGCAAGCTGGTAATTGAATCACGGGAGTAAAGACTTATGAGCATGCAAGATCCGATCTCGGATATGCTGACCCGCCTCCGCAACGGTCAGACAGCAAAGAAAGTTGCTGTTAAAATGCCTTCGTCAAAGCTAAAAGTGGCAATTGCTGAGCTACTAAAAGCAGAAGGTTACGTGGCTGACGTCGCAGTAAATAGCGACGCGAAGCCTGAACTGGAAGTGACGTTGAAATACTTCGAATCTAAACCAGTTATCGAGCAAATCCAACGTGTTAGCCGTCCAGGCCTGCGCATCTACAAAAAGAAAGATGAGTTGCCTTCAGTGATGGGTGGACTTGGTATTGCTGTTGTATCAACTTCGAAAGGTTTGATGACCGATCGCGCAGCTCGCAAAGCGGGTCTGGGCGGTGAAATCATCTGCTACGTAGCTTAATAAGGAGTAGGAAATGTCTCGTGTTGCAAAAGCACCTGTCGTAGTTCCTGCCGGCGTAGAGGTGAAACTTAACGGTCAGGAAATCACTGTAAAAGGAAGCAAAGGCGAACTAAGCCGCACGCTTCACGATATGGTGTCAGTAAACCAAGAAGAGAACACCATTACCTTCGCACCAAGTGTGGAGCACGCTAAAGCATGGGCACATGCTGGTACCGCGCGCGCACTGGTTAACAGCATGGTAGTGGGTGTGACTGAAGGCTTTACCAAGAAACTGATCCTGAAAGGTGTTGGTTATCGTGCAAACGTTGCCGGTAACAAACTTAACCTGACACTTGGTTTCTCTCACCCGGTTGAGCACGCTCTGCCAGAGGGTGTTAAGGCAGAATGCCCAAGCCAAACTGAAATTGTTATCAGCGGCGCTGATAAACAAGCGGTTGGCCAGGTGGCTGCTGATATTCGCGCATACCGCAAGCCAGAGCCTTATAAAGGCAAAGGCGTTCGTTACTCTGACGAAGCTGTGCGTACTAAAGAAGCTAAGAAGAAGTAAGGTAACACTATGGATAAGAAAGCATCTCGTATCCGTCGTGCGACCAAAGCACGACGCAAGATCGCGGAAATGGGTGCGACTCGCCTGGTGGTACACCGTACTCCACGTCATGTGTACGCACAGGTTATCGCTGGTAACGGCGCGGAAGTTATCGCCGCCGCTTCTACCGTAGAAAAAGCGATCCGTGAGCAAGTGAAGAGCACCGGTAACAAAGACGCCGCTGCAGCCGTGGGTAAGATCATTGCTGAGCGAGCGAAGGAAAAAGGCATCGAAGCCGTTGCTTTTGACCGTTCCGGTTTCCAATACCACGGCCGTGTGGCTGCACTGGCAGATGCTGCCCGTGAAGCTGGTCTGAAATTCTAAGGTAGGTGGAAGATGGCTAACGATAAACAACAAAGTGATTTGCATGAGAAGCTGATCGCTGTAAACCGTGTTTCTAAAACGGTTAAAGGTGGTCGCATCTTTACCTTCACCGCCCTGACAGTGGTAGGTGACGGTAACGGTCGCGTCGGTTTCGGTTACGGTAAAGCCCGTGAAGTCCCCGCTGCGATCCAAAAATCAATGGAAAAGGCGCGTCGTAACATGATTACTATCGCGCTGAAAGACGGTACTCTGCACCACGCTGTTAAAGGCCGCCACACTGGTTCAAAAGTGTACATGCAGCCAGCATCAGAAGGTACAGGTATCATCGCCGGTGGTGCGATGCGTGCCGTGCTTGAAGTAGCAGGCGTTCAAGACGTTCTGGCGAAAGCATACGGTTCGACCAACCCAATCAACATCGTTCGTGCAACGATTGATGGTCTGGGTGGTACGAAGTCTCCAGAGATGGTAGCTGCGAAACGTGGCATGCCTGTCAACGAAATTCTGGGGTAATACGACATGGCTAAGACAATTAAAGTAACTCAGACTCGTAGCGCTATCGGCCGCTTGCCGAAGCACAAAGCGACCCTGCGTGGCTTGGGCCTACGTCGCATCAACCACACTGTTGAACTTGAAGATACACCGTGCGTGCGCGGTATGATCAACAAGGTCAACTACATGGTTAAAGTGGAGGGGTAATCACATGCGTTTGAATACTCTATCTCCGGCTGCAGGCTCAAAGCCTTCTGCGAAGCGTGTAGGCCGTGGTATTGGTTCAGGCCTGGGTAAAACCGGTGGCCGTGGTCACAAAGGTCAGAAATCACGTTCAGGTGGTTCAGTACGCCCAGGTTTCGAAGGCGGTCAAATGCCTTTGAAACAGCGTCTGCCAAAATTCGGTTTTACTTCGCGTAAAGGCCTCACTTCTGCTGAAGTTCGTCTCGGCGAGCTAGCAAAAGTTGACGGTGACGTGGTAAGCCTTGAGACACTGAAAGCAGCGAATGTTATCGCACAAGACACCCGTACGGCGAAAATCGTACTGTCTGGTGAAATCGCTCGCTCAGTGACAGTGAAAGGTGTTCGTGTCACTAAAGGCGCTAAAGCGGCAATCGAAGCTGCAGGCGGTAAAATCGAGGAATAATTTAGCTCGAGGACGAGGTACAGATGGCAAAACAACCAGGACAAAACTTCAGTAGTGCAAAAGGCGGAGTTGCGGAGCTGAAAAGCCGCTTACTTTTTGTAGCAATGGCATTATTGGTATTCCGTGCCGGCTCTTTTGTACCCATTCCTGGTATTGACGCTGCTGTACTTGCCGATCTGTTCGAACAGCAACAAGGGACCATCATTGACTTGGTTAACATGTTCTCTGGTGGTGCCCTTGAGCGTGCTTCGATACTGGCACTGGGCATTATGCCGTATATTTCGGCATCGATTATTGTTCAGTTATTGTCAGTGGTTCATCCCGCGTTAGCGGAGTTGAAAAAAGAGGGTGAATCTGGCCGTCGCAAGATAAGTCAGTATACCCGCTACGGCACGCTGGTGTTGGCAACGTTCCAAGCAATTGGAATCGCGACCGGGTTACCGAGTATGATGCCAGGTTTGGTGATAAATCCAGGCCCTGCATTTTACTTTACTGCGGTAGTGAGTTTGGTCACAGGTACCATGTTCTTGATGTGGTTAGGTGAGCAAATTACTGAACGCGGCATTGGTAACGGCATTTCGTTGATTATCTTCACCGGGATTGTCGCGGGTCTGCCACCCGCAATTGGACAGACAATAGAGCAAGCGCGTCAAGGCGACATGTCTCCGCTTCTCTTGCTAGGTATCGCAGTGATCGTATTGGCGGTCGTCTACTTTGTGGTCTTTATGGAGCGTGGTCAACGTCGTATCGTTGTTAACTACGCGAAGCGGCAACAAGGTCGCCGTGTCTTTGCAGCGCAAAGCACGCACCTGCCACTTAAGATCAACATGGCAGGCGTTATCCCTGCGATTTTTGCATCAAGTATTATTTTGTTCCCTGGCACGCTTGCTAACTGGTTTGGTAAGGGTGATCAGACAAGCTGGCTAACCGATGTGTCATTGGCACTGAGTCCGGGGCAACCAGCGTACGTAATACTTTATGCGGCAGCGATTATCTTCTTCTGCTTTTTCTATACGGCGTTGGTGTTCAACCCGCGAGAAACAGCAGATAATTTGAAGAAGTCAGGAGCGTTCGTACCTGGTATTCGCCCGGGTGAGCAGACTGCTAAATACATTGATAAAGTGATGACACGGTTAACCCTTGCTGGCGCCATGTATATTACCTTTATCTGTCTGATCCCCGAGTTCATGATGATTGCGTGGGATGTCCACTTTTACTTTGGTGGTACATCACTACTTATCGTAGTAGTCGTAATCATGGACTTTATGGCTCAAGTTCAGACTCATTTGATGTCTCAACAATATGAGTCCGTGTTGAAAAAAGCCAACCTCAAAGGCTACGGCCGCTAATAGGTTGTCTATTTACGGAGTTTAGCAATGAAAGTTCGTGCTTCCGTTAAGAAAATCTGCCGTAACTGTAAAGTGATCAAGCGTAACGGTACCGTTCGTGTGATCTGCAGTGAGCCAAAGCACAAGCAACGCCAAGGCTAATAGCAGAATATTTTTCTTGCAAAATGAGGTCAGGCTGGCTACATTAGCCAGCCCACCTTTTGTATGTGCAAAAGAAGTGGTTATGCCGCTGCGTATCCTCGACGGGCTCTGCAGCGGTTCTACTTGAAAAGTACTAGGAGTGAATAGTGGCCCGTATAGCAGGCATTAACATTCCTGATCAAAAGCATGCTGTTATCGCATTGACTGCGATTTACGGCGTCGGCAAAACCACCTCTCAAGCTATTCTAGCTGAAGTAGGTATTGCTGAAAGCACTAAGATCAGTGAACTATCAGAAGAACAGATCGACCAATTGCGTGACGGTGTGGCTAAATACACCGTAGAAGGCGATCTACGTCGTGAAATTTCCATGAACATCAAGCGTCTTATGGACCTTGGTTGTAACCGCGGTATTCGTCATCGTCGCAGCTTGCCACTACGTGGTCAGCGTACGAAGACCAATGCTCGTACCCGTAAGGGTCCGCGCAAGCCGATCAAGAAATAATCGGGGTAGATAAGTACTATGGCTAAACAAGCAACTCGTGCACGCAAACGCGTACGCAAGCAAGTCGCTGATGGCGTCGCGCACATTCATGCGTCTTTCAATAACACAATCGTGACGATTTCTGACCGTCAAGGTAACGCTCTTGCATGGGCGACCGCCGGTGGTTCAGGTTTCCGTGGCTCTCGTAAGTCAACTCCATACGCTGCGCAGGTTGCTGCAGAGCGCTGTGGTGAAATGGCGAAAGAGTACGGCCTGAAAAACCTCGAAGTGATGGTTAAAGGTCCAGGTCCAGGTCGCGAGTCTACTATTCGTGCCTTGAACGCAGCGGGCTTCCGCATCACTAACATTGTTGATGCGACGCCAATCCCGCATAACGGTTGTCGTCCACCTAAGAAACGCCGCGTTTAATACGCACTAGCGCTGTTTCTTAGAATATTGGAGAAAGATCATGGCAAGATATTTGGGTCCTAAGCTGAAGCTTAGCCGTCGCGAAGGTACTGACTTATTCCTTAAGTCAGGCGTACGCGCGATTGATACCAAGTGTAAAATCGATAACGTCCCAGGCGTTCACGGTCAGCGTCGCGGCCGTCTGTCTGACTATGGCGTTCAGCTTCGCGAGAAGCAAAAAGTACGTCGTATGTACGGCGTAATGGAAAAGCAGTTCCGTAACTACTACAAAGACGCTGCCCGCATCAAGGGTAATACAGGTGAAAACCTGCTTCAGCTTCTTGAAGGTCGCCTAGACAACGTAGTTTACCGCATGGGCTTTGGTGCAACACGCGCCGAATCACGTCAGCTGGTAAGCCACAAAGCGATCCTCGTTAACGGCAAAGTAGTTAACGTACCTTCTTTCAAGGTTTCGGCAAACGACGTGATTAGCATTCGCGAGAAAGCTAAGAACCAGGCGCGTATCAAAGCAGCTCTAGAAGTTGCCGCTCAACGCGAACTGCCAACTTGGATCGAAGTAGACAGCAAGAAGATGGAAGGCACATTCAAGCGCCTACCAGAGCGTTCTGATTTGTCTGCTGACATCAACGAACACCTGATCGTCGAGCTTTACTCTAAGTAAAGCTGAACTAAAGAGAGGACATAATGCAGGGTTCTGTAACAGAATTTCTTAAGCCGCGTCTAGTTGATATTGAACAAGTTAGCTCGACGCACGCAAAAGTAACTCTTGAACCCCTAGAGCGTGGCTTTGGCCATACTCTGGGGAATGCGCTACGTCGTATCCTACTTTCATCTATGCCAGGCTGTGCGGTGACGGAAGTTGAAATTGACGGCGTATTGCACGAGTACAGCACCAAAGAAGGGGTTCAGGAAGATATCCTGGAAATCCTACTTAACCTTAAAGGCCTAGCCGTTAAGGTTGAGGGTAAAGATGAAGTTATCCTTACTCTGACCAAGTCTGGTGCAGGCCCTGTTGTTGCAGGCGACATCACCCATGATGGTGGTGTTGAGATTGCGAACCCAGAACACGTTATCTGCCACCTGACTGATGCAAGCGCTGAAATTAGCATGCGTATCAAGGTAGAACGTGGTCGTGGCTATGTACCAGCGTCTGCGCGTATCGATAGCGAAGACGACGAGCGTCCAATCGGTCGCCTACTTGTTGACGCAACGTTCAGCCCAGTAGATCGCATTGCTTACAAAGTGGAAGCAGCGCGTGTCGAACAGCGTACGGACCTCGACAAGCTGGTCATCGATATGGAAACTAACGGTACACTGGATCCTGAGGAAGCGATTCGCCGTGCGGCAACCATCCTAGCAGAACAGCTAGATGCGTTTGTTGACCTGCGCGATGTACGTGTCCCTGAGGAGAAAGAAGAGAAGCCAGAGTTCGATCCGATCCTACTGCGTCCTGTAGACGATCTTGAACTAACTGTTCGCTCTGCTAACTGTTTGAAAGCAGAAGCGATTCACTATATCGGTGATCTGGTACAGCGTACCGAGGTTGAGCTTCTGAAAACGCCAAACCTTGGTAAGAAGTCTTTGACTGAAATTAAAGACGTGCTGGCATCACGTGGTCTGTCTCTAGGTATGCGCCTAGAAAACTGGCCGCCAGCATCCATTGCTGAAGATTAATCAGAGACTGATTATTTAGTTAGAAGGATTAGGTCATGCGCCATCGTAAGAGTGGTCGTCAACTCAATCGCAACAGCAGCCATCGTAAAGCGATGTTCAGCAACATGGCTAGCTCGCTGGTAACTCACGAAGTTATCAAAACAACTTTGCCGAAGGCAAAAGAGCTGCGTCGCGTCATTGAACCGTTGATTACCTTAGCTAAAAACGACAGTGTTGCTAACCGTCGTGTAGCATTCGCTCGTACTCGTAACGACGAAGTTGTAGCGAAACTGTTTAATGAACTCGGCCCACGTTTTGCTTCACGTGCTGGCGGTTACACTCGCATTCTGAAATGCGGTGTTCGCTCTGGTGATAAAGCCCCAATGGCTTACATCGAGCTTGTTGATCGCCCAGAGCAAGACGCTGAGCAAGCTGCAGAGTAAGTTTTATTACTTATAAGCAGCACCCAGAAAAGCCAGGCAATTTGCCTGGCTTTTTCTTTATCCGGCCCTTCACCATCGCGTTGTAAAAACGGTCCACGCTTTTCGCGTATAGCCTCACTTTTCGTTTAACTAAGGTGGATAGGTGCTACGGATAAGAACGAGTCGCGAAATAGTAACTTTTGGTGCTTAGAGAGTAGAAACGGGCATTATTGGCTAAAACAGAGCAGATCGACTAAAAATAGAGCGCTTAAAAGAAAAGTGAAAATTAATGATTGACGCTTGTCACAAACGCTTTAGAATGCCGCCCTACTTAACGCAGACAGCGCGTTAGGGGAGTCAAAAAGAGGTTTTGTTTCACCCGGTTGGGTTGAAAATAAAAGATAAAATTTCTTCTTGACTTTAACGGTAAGGTGCGTAAGATACGCAGCCCTGACCAAGCGAAGCGCCGCTTCGCACAGTCAACGCTCTTTAACAATTTGACCTATGCAATCTGTGTGGGCACTCGTTGAGAATAGACAAAAAGATTTATTCGATGAACTGAGTGACCAAACGATAACTTTTAGTTATTCGGCACAGTCAATTCGTTTGTCTCGTAAGAGACGAACAAAACAGTATTTATCGAGCCGTTTGTCTTTCCTTTATAGGAAAGCGAACAAAAGAACTTAAATTGAAGAGTTTGATCATGGCTCAGATTGAACGCTGGCGGCAGGCCTAACACATGCAAGTCGAGCGGAAACGGCAGTATTGAAGCTTCGGTGGATTTA
>NZ_MEBQ01000021.1:0-36055 GCF_001722105.1 Salinivibrio sp. SS3
TTGGGATTACATCGGCCGGAGTGGTCTGGCTGTGTTCCCCGTGCCCACGGGGATGAACCGAGTGGGTTGTGTATAGCGGTCGCCTGAATCAATGTGTTCCCCGTGCCCACGGGGATGAACCGAGTGGGTTTTGATAGCGGTCGCCTGAATCAATGTGTTCCCCGTGCCCACGGGGATGAACCGAGTGGGTTTTGATAGCGGTCGCCTGAATCAATGTGTTCCTCGTGCCTACGGGGATGAACCGCATTACCGGTTAAGGTGAGGTTTTGGCAGTGTTTCCCCATGCCCAAAGGGTTTACCCAATTCCCTTTTCTAACCGAAGTTGGGTTTTGCTATCTTCCTCATGTTCATGGGAAGTGGGGGCGTGAGAATGTCGAATATGTTATGGGTAGGAGTGTAGGTAGTATATCGAAACATCAACGTCGATATGCTATTTACGTTAGCAATGAGAAGGGTTATCGATCGATAAGGCTGAGATCGTCTTATCTCAGCCTTGTGATATTGCCGAGCGCTAATAAGCTACGCCTCACTCAGTTGCTCGACCGCTTCCAGTGCCTGAGCGCCGTATATCAATGACGGGCCGCCACCCATTACGATCGCGACGTTAATGGCCTCTACGCATTCTTGCTTGGTCGCGCCATGTTTGAGGGCGGCGGCCACGTGGGCACCAATACAGCCATCGCAGCGCGCGGCAATACCAATCCCTAGTGCAATCAACTCTTTGGTTTTTACATCGAGATCACCTTCAGCCATTGCTGCCCGATGCAGCTGTCCGAATGCGGACAGGGTGTCACTGCTGTGTGCTTTAAATTGTTTATTGAGCGCCAGTTGTTGCTGATTGATTTCCTGATAGTTTTTCTTGGTCATGAAGCTGTCCTTTTAATTTAGTCTTGTCTAATGTAATGGCTTTTTGGCCATCATGCAATCCGTGTCTGCCGAGCCACTGCATTTGCCTAAAAAAGCAATCAGCTCGATACCGTTTCGTGATAAAAGAGAGGGAAAATACGTTATTTATTAGATTGTCATTAATGGTTGTTCTAATTTAAACAACACACTTAACCTTTTGACCAACATGTTCCTATGTGCTGTCACTGACGGAGGTCAGTATGAGTATTAAAAAGCGCTTACTCGTTGTCGTCCTGACAGGGGTTATCCTGCCCACGCTTATCATCGCTATCGTATCACTCTATCAGTTCCGAACGAGTACGTTGCAAAGCTATGAGCAAAGCTCCTACAAAGAAATGCAGCACATCGGCAACGCGTTTAAATTCTACTTAGAAGGGTTGGCGGCAAACGCCAAGATGCTGGGTAACAGCGAAGCCCTTCAACGTTTAGACAGCTCTGTCACCAAATACATGGGATCGACCAAAGCCATGACCTCCAAGCAAAATAGTCCTGCTGAGGCACGGGCGTATGGGTTGCTAGAGGCGATGGGCGAGTCACGAGAAGATTTTGCGTATGTGTTCCTTGGGCTAAGTGATGGTGGGTACATTCAGTGGCCGCAAGGGGAGTCTGGCAACTATGATCCTCGTCAGCGTCCTTGGTACCAGACGGGCCAGGGAAGCGGAAATAACCCAGTTAGGGTGCCTGCTTATCAAGATGTGACGACGGGTGCCCCCCTCCTTGATTATGTCATGGAGTTTCAAGCCCAAGACGGCCTGAGTGGTGTGATTGGTGTCGACGTCACGTTAGAAGCACTGACAAATATGTTAGGTGACGTCACCCTCGGTGAGTCGGGGTATATTGTGCTGGTGGAAGACACAGGCACGGTGCTTGCTGACCCGAACAACCCAGACAATAACTTTGAACCTGCCCAGAGTGTCGACAGTGTTTACAGCGGTGGGAATTTTAGTGAATCACTCACTGCCGTTTCCTTTTCTGGTAAAGATTATTTTGTCAATCAGTACAAAGCGCCAGAGAGTGGCTGGCGTTTGATTGGGATTGTGCCGCAGCAAGAAGTTCTAGGCCAGGTTACCCGGCTGCAAACCGTTATTTTATCCATCAGTCTGATCCTTGTTGTCGTGTTTGGTGTGCTTGGTTACTTTATGATTCAACGTATATCTGCATCTATCATTGCCGTCAGTGATGGGCTGAGTGATGCGGCAAGCGGTGATGGTGATTTGACCAAGCGTTTACCGGTTCGCAGCCAGGATGAGTTGGGTAAAACGGCGGGTGCCTTTAATCAGTTTGTGGATGTGATTCAAGAGTTGATCGTCGGTATCAAGGACAGATCCACCAAGCTGTCGTCTCATGCCGATCAAACCACTCAATTTGCTGAACAGCTGGACGGCGCCAGTCACCAACAGCGCTCAGGGTTAGAACAAATCGCCACCGCCTTCCACCAAATGGTGGCCACCGCCAACGAAGTCTCTCAAAACTGCAATCAAACGGCGGATTCTGCCCAGCAGTGTCAGTCGGAGGTCGATCGTGGCATGACCTTGATGAATAATACGCGCGCAGCGGTGCAAGAAATGGCCACCACGCTAAACGAAGCGGACAGCGCGATGGCTGAGCTGACCAAAGAGAACGATAATATCACCGCCATGCTAGATACCATTCGAGGCATTGCTGAACAAACCAATTTGCTTGCGCTTAATGCGGCGATTGAGTCAGCGCGTGCGGGGGAGCATGGGCGAGGCTTTGCCGTGGTGGCCGACGAGGTACGGGTGCTGTCACAAAAAACCACCAAATCAACGGAAGAGATTGATGAGCTGTTGCAGGCCTTAACCCAGCGCACGAATCAGCTTTCCGAGAAGTTGCAAGGCAGTGTTGAGCACTCACAAACCACCACGGAGGCGACGGAAGAGGCCTTGAGCGTCTTTGACACCATCCAAAGTTTGGTAGGGCAAATTCACGACATGGCGTCACAAATTGCCACGGCCACCGAGGAGCAGCACTCAGTATCGGAAGATATTAATCAGAATGTGACCAGTGTGCTAGAAGGTGCCAACAGTGCAGCATCAACGGCAGAGCAAACCAATGCCACAGCTGCCGAGCTGCGTGTGGTGGCCTCAGAGCTATCAGAGTTAGTTAATCGTTTTAAAACGGAAAAGGACAGTTAATCGCAGCGGGTGAAAACCGAGTGACGACATAAAACGGCGAGCCAAGTGCTCGCCGTTTTTCATGTGTGTGATTTGTTCGTTAGGTGACTTCGACAAACCCCATCAGACCCGTTTTCATGTGCTCAATAACATGGCAATGGTACATCCATCGGCCCGGATTATCGGCCACAAACGCTGCCTTGGCGTGGCCATTTTTACCCAACAAAACGGTGTCAGTGTGAAATGGTGTGACTGGTTTGCCATCCATTTCCAGCACAGTAAAGGTGTGACCGTGCAGGTGAATAGGGTGATGGTACTGGGTGACGTTTTTTAAATCGAAGATATAGGTCTTTCCGCGTTCCAGTTTGGCGATCGGCTCAGGAATATTACCTTTACTCATTCCTTCCCAGGCGCGTTTATTCATCAACCAAAACTCGTGTTTTCCCTTCCCTTGTTTATCAGCAGGCGTGATCGCGCCAGCCCACTCAAACACAAAATGACGGATTTCAGCATTCTCTAAATCTGGTTTTGCAACGGGGTTGAGCGGCAGAGTGGGTAGGGGCTTCTCTGTTAACGTTGACGGTGTGGCGGTAAAGCTTGCCAGCAAGAAAGGAAAGTCACCTTTCATGTGCATTATTTCAACTTTTTCACCAGCATTGGGTGCTATCAGACCAATATCTAGCCGCATCCCTGGGGCTATCTTGTGCGTCTCCAAGCGGCGTGGTGTGGCAATCGGGTTACCATCGATAGCGATTATCCAGGCTTCTGCGCCGCGCACTTGAATGGGATAGGTGAGTGTATTGTCCACGTTGGCTAAGCGCAATCGTGTGGTTGCCTTTTCTTGCAGTGTGTATTCAGGATGGTGAATACCATTTACGGTGCCCCACTCGCCAGGCGTGCCCATACGCGCGCTATAGCGAGGGATAGCGAGATCTTTCCAGTTACCTTGACGATCTAGGTGCCAGTGTTTGAGTGTCAGTGTGTGCTCTTCATCAAACACAACCGGCGTGGCTTCCTCGACCACAATCGCACCGACCAGCCCTTTACCCAACTGCACCACTGAGTTCATATGCGGGTGGTACCAAAAGGTGCCGGCATCCGGTGGGGTAAAACGATAGGTAAAGGTTTCACCGGGCTGAATAGGCGCTTGGGACAAGAAAGGAACACCGTCCATTTCAATGGGAATGCGTAGCCCATGCCAGTGAATGGTGGTGGGTTCATTGAGGTTATTGGTGAAGTGAATGGTCACTGGCTCACCTTGGCGGCAGCGTATAGTGGGGGCTGGCGTCTCGCCATTGAAGGCCAGTACATCGGTCTGATGCTCAGGAACCAACTCAGCCTGACTGGGCTCAGCGCTTAAATGGTATTCCCACTGCCCGTTTTGCCGAGAGGCAGAGACTAAGGAGCAAGCAGGCAAAGTGGAAAGGGCTGCCACCGCTGCGGTCGTTCGTAAAAATTGACGCCGGGAGAGGCCACGCGCGTTCAGTGATTCACCATTCATTCTTAATACCTTTTCAACGCCGTCATTGCGAAACAGTGTACCTCGAAAAATGGTTACTGAGAAAGATTATCAATTGTGTTTGTGAGGAAGTTAAAACAGCGAGTGCCAAGACTCGTTGAGCCGTCAGCTTATTGACAGTGGAAGGCTTCGAGCCCAGGTACTTGATTGATAGGCGGTAAGCTCTCGAACCCGGGTTTGGCAATGTAATAGCCTTGAAAGAAGTCGACGCCTAAATCAATCAGGCATTGAAGCTCGGCTTCTGTTTCAACACCTTCGGCAATAATTTGACGACTTAGTTCGTGGCACATGGCGACACTGTGGCGCACAATGGTTTGCTTGGTGACGTCAGTGTCAATATCTCGTACAAGCGCCATATCCAGTTTAATCATATGGGTGTTAATGCTGGCAAGCGCGGTAAGGCCGGAGTAACCGGCACCGAAATCGTCAATTGCAGTTAAAAAGCCTTGTGAGCGGTAATAACGAATAATGCGCTGAATATGACTGTAATCAAGGACTTCTTCCCCTTCGGTGAACTCAAACAGAATCCGTTCGAGTGGGAAATTATAGTCATTCGCGGCTTTCAGCGTGGTGCGGATACAGCGCTCTGGCTCGTACACGGCATTGGGCATAAAGTTAATGCTGAGATAACAAGGGATAGATAGTTCGGCCGCGAGTTTGACTGCCTTGATCCGACAGGTTTGATCAAATTGATACTGATTCTCTGCGTTAACATGCTTAAACACGCTGCCCGCGCCGCTACCGTCCTTGCCTCGGGCAAGCGCCTCGTAAGCATAAATGGAATGCGTGGAATGCCGAATAATGGGTTGGAATGCCATGGTGAAATCGAATGCGAGTGGCTGCGCATCCCTGCAGGCTTCACATTTTGTTGAAGATGCTGTCATAGAAAAGCGGTTATTTAGTCTGTCCTTGTAGAGAGATTAATGGAGTTCTGGGCAGAATGCGAATGAGATGACAAAAATTATGGGGTTTGCACGGTTTAAGGTACAGGCCTAGTCGTGATCATTCGATATAAACCGATCAGACTGGGCTTCAATAGGCCAAAACGGTCTCTTTCTCGTCATAAGTTGGCACCGGATATGCTTAATATTTAACCGGCAACATTGGAAGTGTCATTATGATGGCGGAAAGCACGTTTAAAAATGCGTGCCGCGAAAAGGGACTTCCCAATATTTGCTACAAAATAGCCAGAATTGGTTTATACCTTAATAAGGTGGCTTTACAACCAACCCCAAGAGATGCCGGTTCAAGGTAGCTGGCCAGTGACAGAGGATGAACGTCATGCTTGCTGAAAAACGGGATGAAATAGACAACCCCCTGATTTGGCCAATACTCAGTATTCTAGAATCAACGCGACAAAGTTGGAAAGTGCACCATCTATTAGGTGAGCTGCAAAAAGACACCATGATGGCCCAGCTTGATGCTGACCCCCACCTTGATTTATTTAAACGCAACTTCCTGATCATGAATGCCTTGTATCAACTACAAGAAATGTTGTTGCCGCAGCAGTGGTTGCAGGTTGAGTCAATGGATATCCAGCTACAATGGCGGGTTGGCAACAATGGCTTTGTGGCCAAAGAAATTGATTACCAGGATCCGTTGCGTGATTACTACATGGACTGGAATAACTATGACGCCAGCCAAGATGACGTCAAAGAACTGTTGTCTTCGTTTTGGAAGCACTACCAGCGTCATATCGGCAATGAGGCGCCGGGCGAGGCGATGTTGGAGCGCAATAAGGCGTTAAAAGTGTTGGGTTTGGATGAGAATGCTAGTGAGCATGAAATCCGTCGTCAGTGGCGCAAAATGGCGCTCAAGTGGCATCCAGATCGGCCCGAAGGAGATGCAACCACTTTCCGTGAGATGTGTGAAGCTTGGCAAAGCTTGCGCTTATAAATGGCTGTCAGCAAGCAACAACAGGGTGTGAGAAAGCACCCTGTTGCTTTAACCGCTGACATGCTTGTGGTTTTCGCGTAATACTTACGCGTTATTCAGCCCACGACTGCGCAATTCAAAGATCAGCTTTTCGGCACTGCATTCAAACTGCAATTTAATGTGCGCGCCATTGCCATCAAACTGTTGCGGATCAAAGTCATGCTTAACGGCAGGATTAATGCTCTCTGCGAGAGCGAGGTATTGCTCGAAGCGCGCTTGCACCGCGTCCTTGCTATCGCCTTGAATGGTGACGTCTGCCACTTCGTCGCCCTCAGAAATAATGTAACCTATTTCAGCGCTAACACCACATGCATCACAAGTATCGGTTTGATTCTCTTTCATGGTATTTCCCTACGTTAAAAGCAGCAGGCGTGAAAAACGTGCTGGTGGCCTGCTGTAAGTCGATAACATGATCTTTAGCAAAGTCTGGGTTGTGGCACATTGAGGCAGGTCAGGTTTTGCAGTGTTTGTAGCACGCTGTAGTGATGGCAGCAATACAGATACTGATAAAGACACCACCCACTATTCGTGTTTATGCCAACACGTGCAATAGTGGGTGAGCGTTATCATGCTATTGGGTTTAAAGGATCAGCGCAAATCTTCTTCCCATTGCACTAAGGTACCCTTCGGCCAGTGAGTACCGACATCATGATACTCTTGCTCTAGCTTGTGACGGCGAATTTTCAGCGTCGGCGTGAGTTTGCCGTTCTCAATGCTCCACGGCTCTTTAATCATCAATACGCCTTTGATTTGCTGGTGAGACTCCAGCTCCCCGTTGATGGTATCAATCACCTTCTTCACGCGACGCTCATAACGCGCGCGGTCAAAGTTGGGAAAGTGATGTGGCAGCGCGAGTAGAATAGGGGCAGGCATGCCTGAACCAATCACACAGAGCATCTCGGCATTAGAGAGCTCGAACAAACGCTTTTCAATCGGCACGGGCGCGACAAATTTACCTTTGGCAGTTTTAAAGGTGTCGTTTTTGCGGCCAGAAATACTGAGATACCCCTCGCTATCCAGTTCACCTAAATCTCCCGTGTGTAACCAGCCATCGACCAAGGTTTCTGCGCTGGCTTCTTCGTTTTTGTAGTAACCACTGAATAAGCCTTCGCTTTTTACTAGGATTTCCTGATCATCGGCAATTTTGATCTCCACGCCAGGCCCCGCATTACCCACGGTGCCAATCTTATCGGCTCTAAATGGATAGTTGAGGGTACTGTAGGCATAACTTTCTGTCATGCCCCACGCCTCGGTAATGTGTAACCCGAGCTTTTCATACCATTGCAGTAATGCGGGCGCGACAGGCGCTGAGCCGCATCCCAACACGCGTGCCTGATCCAATCCAAGGTTTTTTGCGATTTTGCTTTTGATCAGGTTATTGACCAAGGGAATGCGCAAGAGAAGGTTAAGTTTTCCGTCTGGCAGTTTTTCTTGAATGCGTTGCTGGAATAGTGTCCAAAGCCGAGGGACAGAAATGAACAAGGTGGGGCGATGCATTTTGACATCTTCGATAAAGGTATCGAGTGACTCAGGGAACGCGGTAGGGATCCCGCCCATAATCGCTGAGCCCATGATGTAAACCCGCTCGGTAATATGCGCGAGTGGTAGATAAGAGAACAAGCGATCATCAGGTTCAATGCCAATATGATCAATTAATCGCTGAGCGGACCAACAGTAGCCGCCATAACTTAAAATTGCCCCTTTAGGTAAGCCTGACGTGCCCGAGGTATACACTAAAGACATCACATCACTGTCTTGGTGCACAGGGCGCTCATCTGATGCTTCATGATTGGCGATCAAGTCATGCCATTCGTAATGGCAGCTAATAGTGGGGTAAGGAAAGGCGATGGTCTTTAAGCCTGGCATGTTTTCCAGTGAGGCGCTCAAGGCTTTACTGTCATCAAGCTTGCCCACAAACATGGCTTTCGATTCACTATGGGTTACCACATGGTCAATGGTGTCTGTCCCGGCTGTTGGAAATATCGGCACACTGATATAGCTGCCCATCATCATCGCTAAATCGGCAATAAACCATTCCGCGCAGTTTTTGGAGATGAGCGCGACCTTATCACCGGGTTTCAGCCCCATGTCCCGTAGTGCGGTGACCATGCGCAATGCTTGGTCGGCCACGTCCGCAAAGGTGTAGTCATGAAAGCGGCGGCCGTGAATCTGGCGTAGAAAAACATGACTTGGACGTTCATCAGCCCACCGTAAGATCTGATCGTTCGGTTTGATATGTGACATTGGACTTCCTCATTGTCGCAACCTAAGAATACGTTTAAACGTTATAATAATGTTAATTTAGTGATCGGGGGCGGCGAGAAGCAAGATAATCATTTAAACACGTGTTCAAATTATGACTGATGGCACTATTTGCAGTGATTTGTCACGGATTTTTCAGTTTTTTCATATTCTTCTCAATAAGGTTTTTGGAAGTTTGATCCGCTTCAGCGTCTTGGTAAAGGGTTAGTGTCAGGCTGAGTGGGTGAGTCTGTACTATTTTAAAAGGGGCGGGACTTTTTCGTGAGTTAGCCTGGCCGCGAGCCGACTGGCGCGCGTGTCATCACAGCGCCAATGACGGCGATTGACGGGGAGAACAGATTACGCATGCCAAAACGCAGTAAAGCCCAAACACAACAAACCATTGAGACTATCTTGGCAGAGGCGAAGCGGCAGCTGTTGGCGCTCGGTTATGAGGGAATGTCTTATACCACGCTCAGTGAAGCGACAGGCGTATCGCGCACCGGGATTAGCCATCACTTTCCTCGCAAGCAAGATTTTATGGTCGCGTTAGAGCCTTTTTTGGTGGAGAGCCTGCGTACGCCCCTCGATACGAGTGGCACCATCAATGCATTTATGAAAAGCTGGATGCAAGCGATGCATGCCGAAGGTGAATTTAAGGCGACGCTAAAGCTGTGCTTTTATGTGTTAATTAGTGGCAAAGCCGATAATGGCGCCGCATTCAGATGTTTAAAAACACTACAGCAAGAGTGTGAACAACAAATGCAAACCGATTTAACGGTCGCCTTTTCGCAACTGTTAGGGGCCAGTGTGTTGCTGTGCCGTCAGCGAGCTGACGCGAAATCCTAATGTCATCGCCTTTTAACCCGGGTTATGGTGCGAGAGATGACCGTCTGTTGACAGACAGCCCCTGCGTTTCTTGTTATCATTGTCACGCTTTATCAGCAAAACATGTATTTGGAGACAACCATGAACAATACCGACCATCCTCCGAGTCTTAACGGAGAAAAATAGCGACTGTTGGTATTGCTGCATTTCATCGTTACCAACTGTCGTCGATAGTTGGCCCTGCCTGCTTTGTTTTTCTCCTCTCGCTGTTAGACATCACGCTGTCCAGATGGGCACGATGTTGTTGATGGTCGTTACCTACTGCCAATCGGGAGATTCGCCATGACGGTAATGAACAACACCTTTACTGAACCGACTGCTTTCTCAACATCAGAGATTGTGGCCGCTCGCAATGCCTTTTTACAATATGATCTCAACAAGCAAGTTGAACTGCTCACAGTCATGCCCCACGAGGAGTGTATGGCCGTGCTGGGTCACTGCTCGGTGACGCATGTCCATCAGCTTCTTGAACGGTTAAACGCGCAAGGCCACCAGCGTCTAGCCAATAAATATGCTCGCTGCTTAGGGATGATACGCCCGCATCGCAGCCTACACACGGACGTGGGGACTTGGATCCATCAGAGACGCGCCAAACTGTTTGCTTTTTTGTCATTAGTGTTAGCCGTGGCCGCTGTGAGCTATTTATCGGTTTTTGTTTTTGTCTAGTCCGTGCGCACTTAGCTTGATCTTACGCAGTAAATTGTTGCGCAAGTATGCTATCACTATAACGACAGTTGAATTGTTCAAAAATATTTTAATAATGGGGTGGCGGCCGTGAGCCGTTATCCTAATTCTGCCAATAAGGTAACCCTATGAGTGATGCACTGGTACTCGTTATTAATTCAGGTAGCTCGTCGTTAAAGTTTGCACTGATGGATGCGCAAACTGGCGATGCGGTGATTTCCGGCGCTGGAGAATGCTTTGGGCGTGATGACGCGCGGATGAGCTGGAAAGTCGACGGCGAAAAAACTGAGAAAACCTTAAGTGCAGGAAGCAACCACCATCAAGAGGCCATGGATATCATTGTGGGCCTTATCGAAAGCAACCAATTAAGTGATAAGCTGCAGGCCGTTGGGCATCGCGTGGTACATGGCGGTGAAACCTTCAGCCAGGCCACCTTGATTGACGATGCCGTTTTGGGGCAAATTGATGCGCTAAAAGCCTTGGCGCCCTTGCATAACCCCGCGCATGTGGTGGGCATCAAAGCGGCACGCCAAGCCTTCCCAAGCTTGCCGCAAGTGGCGGTTTTCGACACCGCATTCCATCAAACCATGCCGGAAAAAGCGTATCATTACGCGATCTCGCGTCAGCTTTATAACGATTATGGTATTCGCCGCTACGGCTTCCACGGCACCAGCCACTACTTCGTGAGTCGTGAAGCGGCAAAATGGCTCAATCAAGCGCCTGAGCAAACCAACGTAATCACCGTGCACCTTGGCAACGGAGCCTCTTTGTGTGCGGTCAAAGACGGTCAAAGTGTCGATACCAGCATGGGCTTTACGCCATTGGCGGGCTTAATGATGGGCACGCGCTGTGGCGATATCGACCCATCTATTCTTGAGTTTCTCTCCAAAAAAGGGCTGAGTACCGATGAGATCCATCATGAACTGATCGATAAAGCCGGTTTGCTCGGCGTGTCGGAATTGACGAACGATTGTCGAGGCTTGGTCGACGCGGCAGAGCAGGGTCACAAAGGCGCACAACTAGCGCTAGAAATGTTTGCTTATCGCGTTGCGAAATACATCGCAAGTTACATGGTGCCTTTATCTCGCTTGGATGCGATTGTTTTCACAGGCGGAATTGGCGAGAACTCACTGCCAGTGCGGGAGATGATCCTAAAAGAACTCGCGATTTTCGGTTATCAAGCCGATGCCGAGGCTAACGCCGCCGCGCGTTTTGGTGCCGCAGGACAAATCACCACCCAAGCGTCACCGCTAGCACTGGTGATCCCAACCAACGAAGAGTTAGTGATCGCACAACAAGCCATGGCAATGGCCTGATTGTCGTCTCTTCCTCTGTTAATGAAGCGAGCTGCGTGGCTCGCTTTTTTTATGCCTAAAAATCAATCTATATCAAGCCTTATATGATCCGATATAGCGCTTTTTTGTATATAATGATGGACAAAGTGCATCGTTTTTTGATTTGATACCCGAAAGATAAAAAAGATTGGCTAGGTATGAAATTATATAGTGTGATTAAGGCTTATTTATTGGAAGCCCTGATTCTCGGTGGCGCGTTCGCGCTAGGGGTGTGGTTAACCCTTTCAGGCTATTTGCTTCATTAGTGATGGTGAACGTTGGCACATTAAAAAGGGCTTTCTTTGCTTAATTCATTGCAGATTTCCACGATGGCGAGTGACAACCCTGAGCGGATCACCTGCTGTTGGCGCTGCAGTTGTAGCTGATAGAATTCGATATCTACGTCATCTTCCGGCGGGCCAATATCGAGCGAAAGTATGCCCATCGTATTCGCTTTGCGCAGCTTTTTGACGGCATCGAGCACCTTAGGATCGGTAAATTGGTAATCGTCGGCATCGTTACTCAGTTGGTTTTTAAGTTTAATGATTTGTTCAATATCGTGATAAGCGTCATCTGATAACACGCCTAGACCAAACAAGAGTTTCAATCGCACAGAAAGATCCCCCAGCGGCCCAGTGTCGTGCAGTAAAGGCCCCACCACTGATTCCACCGCAAAGTTATCTTTGCGAAAAACCCGCTTGATTAAGCCATCAATAGCTGTCTCAAACGTATCCACCGCGGCAACAAAAAAGCCACGCACGGTTGGCGCTTGGTTTAATCGTTCAATGATGTCTGTTTCGTCGAAATTTTCTGCCATAGACTCAATACTGCTTATTGTTATAACGGGGGAGCTAAACTCCCCCTGTAAAATGCGCGGTTTACAATTGCTGGTACAGGGTGTTAATTGCCTCAACTTCAGGGCTTTCCTCTGCCAAGCCGGTGTATGTCGCCAGCGTCTTTCTTACGCCCACCTCAGCCAATGAAGCTTGAAGCTCTTCAGCTTGTGGATCGGTGTGATTGGTGTATTTCAATGCTGCGGCAATCCCTTTTAATAGGGCTCGGTTATCTGTGCCGTACTCTATTGTACCCAGTAATGGCTTGATAAGCCTATCGTTTTCACTCAGCTTTCGAATAGGCTGGCGACCAACACGGTCGACCTCATCAACCAAGTAGGGGTTTGAGAAACGCCGCAAAATTTTCTCGATGTACGCTTGGTGAGCGGCGCGGTCAAATCCGTAGCGTTGGATAAGCACTTCGCCGCTTTCTTGCATCGCTGTTTTCACCAAATCACGGACTTTCGGATCGGTAATGGCTTCACGAATGGTGCGGTGGCCGCTCAAGCAACCCAAATACGCCGTGATGCAATGGCCCGTGTTTAAGGTGAAAAGCTTACGCTCGACGAAGGCCATGAGGTTTTGTGTCTTCTCCATCCCTGCAATATCTGGGATGTCGCCTTTGAACTGTTGTTCATCCACAATCCACTCGCTGAAGCTTTCTACCGTGACCTCTAAGGGATCATCGTTCGCCGCTTCCGCCGGCGGCACAATGCGATCAACTGCGGAGTCGACGAAACCAATCAGTGCGTCTGCTTTCTCATGGAATGCGGGGTCAAGGTGCTTATAGACTTCGCCTTTGAGATGCGACGTACCACGGATCATGTTTTCGCAGGCAATAATGTTTAGTGGGGCCTCATTGCCTGATGCGAAACGTTTTTTAATGCCGGTGGCGATGGTCTTGGCAATAATATCAAGCACATTAGGGCCAACAGCCGTGGTCACTAAATCCGTTTTTACGATTTTATCGATAACATCATCACTTGCCGAATTGACTGCCGTGATATGAGAAACCGTGTCGATATGGCAGTCGTTACCTACCACTTTGACGTTGTAGCTTTGTTTGTGACTGAGTTGGTCAATGAGGGGCGCATCGACATCGGCAAAGGTGACCTCGACATTGGCATCCGCGAGCAATTTTCCGATAAAGCCGCGGCCGATATTGCCGGCACCAAAATGAACAGCATTTTTCATAGTATTTACCTCAAACTAAAAACGATGGTGATGAGAGGCCACCGAGGTGGCCTGCTTATTGGGTTGATTAATGGGATGACGTCATAAAGGTGACGCTTTCATCACTTAATAGATTGAGGATCTCGTCAATACTGTCAGTACTGGTAAGAATATCTATTGCATCAGGCTCATCTAACGCATTCGTAATGGCGGTAATTACTTGAATATGTTCATCATTTTTGGCGGCAATGCCTATCACCAACTTAGCGATATCCTCTTTGTCGTCGGTGAACTGCACGCCCGATGGATATTGACATACCACAATGCCGGTTTGCTTGACCCCATCTTTTGCTTTGACGGTGCCATGAGGGACGGCGATCGATTCCCCGAGGTAAGTGGGGGTTAAAGCCTCGCGCTCAAACATCGCGTCGACATAACCTGGCTCTACGTAGCCAAGTTTGACAAGTTGCTCACCGGCAAATCGAATCGCTTCATCCTTGTTTTTGGCCGTTAAGCCAAGATGAATGTTTTTACGCTGCAGTTGAAAAGCAGGTGCTGGGGTTGGCTCGAAGCTATCGTCATTTGCCGCCGCTGTTGGAACCTGAAGCACTTGCGGATCGTTGGCGGCGGGATACTGTGCGGCGAGAATTTGGGTAACCAACTGGCCGTAAACATCGCCGTCTAAAAAGTTATTGAGTGAAATATGGTGTGCGGTTGGCGCGTGAGTGCGTGCGCGCTCGGTCAGATCTTTATGCGTGATCACAATCTGTGCATCCTCAGGCAGACTATTGACCGCAATATTTGTGACACCAATGTCCAAGCCTGCATTTTGCACTTTTTTGCGCAGCAAGCTGGCACCCATGGCACTTGAGCCCATGCCAGCGTCACAGGCAACTAAAATATGCTTTACGTCAGCAAAGTTAACCGTGGCTTTAGGCGCAGAAGAGGGGGTGGAAGTGCTTGCTTTAGCGCCTGATTTCATGTCTTTCATTTTGGCGGTTGCCTCGTCGAGTGAGGCTTCGTCACCATCACCTTCTGTGCTTTTCTGCGTTTTCATCAGCAAAGCGGCTACCACAAATGACACGCTGGCTGCGGCAATAATTGACGCCAAGACGCCGAAAATTGAGCCTTTTTGCGTCATTAACAGCACAGCAAAAATAGAGCCTGGCGAAGCGGGCGACACAATGCCTGCATCAAACACAGTGAGAACGAATACACCTGTCATACCACCCGCAATCGCGGCAAGAATAAGGCGTGGATTCATTAGAATGTAAGGGAAGTATATTTCGTGAATACCACCGAAGAAGTGAATAATGGATGCGCCGCCTGCGGTTTGACGTGCGGTGCCTTTACCAAACACCATGTAGGCCAACAAAATGCCCAAACCGGGACCTGGGTTGGCCTCAATGAGGAAGAAAATAGACTGACCAGCTTCTGAGGCTTGTTGGATGCCCAGCGGTGAAAAAATGCCGTGGTTAATCGCATTATTCAAGAACAGGATTTTAGCAGGCTCAACAAAGATCGACGTCAATGGCAAGAGATGCGCTGAGACCAAAAACTCCACCCCTGCCGCGAGGCCACTGGATAAGAGTTTTACGAACGGGCCGATAAGAAAGAATGCGATAATCGCGCAAAGCATACCGATAATACCGGCAGAGAAGTTATTTACTAACATCTCAAACCCGCTTCTCACTTTGCCATCGACATAAGCATCGAATTTTTTGATCGCCCAGCCGCCGAATGGACCAACCATCATCGCGCCCATAAACATGGGAATGTCAGTCCCGACAATCACCCCCATGGTGGTAATTGCACCGACAACCGCACCGCGTTCGCCGCCAACGAGTTTACCGCCGGTATAGCCGATTAGTAGTGGCAGTAGGTAAGTAATCATGGGGCCGACCATGGCCGCCAATGTCTCATTGGGGACCCAACCGGTCGGAATGAATAGTGCAGTAATAATCCCCCACGCGATGAATGCGCCGATATTGGGCATCACCATATTCGAGAGGAAGCGACCAAAATTCTGTATCTTGATCTTGGTGTCAGATGATATCATAACAATACCCCGTTTGATGTTCTCATTGAACGTGTGTGGTAGAGCGGTTCGCCAAAACCGTCTGGCTAGTAAGTACCCAGTCAATTTACCACATATTTTTTCGAGAGAACTGATAACGGGGATTTATTGACTCAACTCTCATTATTCACTTCGCAACTATATGTTAGTCCAATACCTGTCACAAAAATAACATGTAAATTTAGCACAAAATACAATAAACAAAATTGTCAATAAAAACCTGAGCGATATATATCACATTTTTGATTTTTTCTTTATAAAATATATAGTGATAAAGATCACCCTTTATTTTTTTAGAATAGTGAAATAAAAAACTAGAGTGATAAATATCACACTATTAGTCTGGTCAATAATGATCCATAAAGTGATAAAGATCACGCTTGTATTTTTATTACGAATAGGATCGGTGTCGTGTGAGGTAGAAACCAAGCTCAATCGCGTTGAGCCTGGTGAGTTAAAATGCCAAGGTAGCCATTACAGACAAGAGAGTTAATACGCTCCTGCGCTGTAGATAAGCTCGTAACTGTGGCTGTAGATCTCCAAGATATTGCCAAATGGGTCTTCCATATAGATCATGCGATAGGGCTTCTCTCCAGGATAGTAATAGCGTGGTTTCTCCATACGTTTCTTACCACCCGCCTCAACAATACGTTCAGCCAGTGCTTCAACGTTAGGATCTTGCACGCAGAAGTGAAAGACGCCCGTTTTCCAGTACTCGAAATTGTTGTCAGGGTTTTGCTGATCTTTGAATTCAAATAGCTCGACACCCACTCGGTCACCGGTTGATAAATGGGCAATGCGAAAACGTTCCCAACCTTGGCCAAACACATCGGTGCACATTTCGCCGATCGCACTGTCATCTTCAACAATCTCAGTAGGCACCATGATGAGATACCAACCAAGCACCTGCGTGTAAAACTCAACGGCTTTGTCTAAGTCAGGGACGGAAATACCAATGTGTGAAAATGTACGTGGGTAAGGGGTCTGCATCGTTTGTTCCTCTTTGCTTATGTCTTCATTGTTTGCAAGCATGAGGCACCCAAACCATAATGTTAAATTATGGTTTGCAATGATTGTGATGATATTTTGTTATGGTTAACCCTGTTTGGCTGAAAACCTTTTGCACCCTGGTAGATGTTGGCAGTTTTACCAAAGCCGCTGATAAGTGTTTTATGACCCAATCAGGCGTCAGTCAGCACGTGCGAAAGCTCGAAGATGCTTTATCGACCACCTTACTGATTCGGAGTAAAAAGGGTATTGTCACGACGGAGGCTGGAGAGCAACTCTATCGTCAAGGCAAAGATGTACTACAAACACTCGATAACCTAGCCGTTAACATCAGCCAGGATCCCGGTTATGAAGGGGAGGTGCGTCTTATGTCGCCGGGAAGTGTTGGGCTCCGCTTGTATCCGCGTTTGCTCGATCTACAGGTAACGTATCCTGCCCTTACGATTAACTATCGTTTTGCGCCTAATGGCGATATTCACAAGGCTATCTTGAACAACACTATTGATATTGGCCTAACAACGGCTTGTCCAGTTGATCCCAATATTCAGTCTGAACCCATTGGGGACGAGCCATTGTTGTTGGTGACACCGCGCCATATCCAAGACCCTACATGGGAAACACTCTGCCAACTTGGGTTCATTGATCATCCAGATGCGAGGCATCACGCTGAGTTATTACTTGGGGCGAACTTCGAGCAATACCAAACGGCGCAGTTGCGCCCCATTAAGCAATCTGGCTTTTCTAATCAAATTGGTCTTATCTTACTACCCGTTGCACGCGGACTCGGCTTTACCGTGTTACCCGCCAATGCCGTCGCCGCTTTTGCTCAACAGGCGGCCATCAAAGCTCACCATTTACCAATACCGGTCAGTGAAACTTTATATCTCTGCGCTTTTGCCGGACGCCAGCTGCCCCAGCGCGCTATCAATGTTGCTAACGTTATTAAAGAGCAGGTTGGTCAGTAGTGATCATCGCTAATAGTCCGACTGGTTCCTAAGTTTGTTTATCCCCCAAACTTAGAAACCAGGCTCAGTTGATTAGCTACGCTTGATCCCATGCCAATACACAGGCCAATGGTGCGGTTCGCCTAATTTGTTGATAAAAGTAGCGATAACAACCAGCGCAACACTGCCTGCGAGCACTGGCGTAAACAAATAATCGATGCCAACTACTTGTGTGCCCGCGAGCATAATCACCAGTGGATTCGCCCCTGCAGGTGGATGGACGGCACGGCAGGCTTGCATCAGCATAATTGCCAGTCCCACCGCGAGGGCTATCATCCAAGTATCATTCCCCACACCGTACAACATGGCAAGTCCAACGCTGGCGGTCAGAAGATGACCCACAATCACATTTCTCGGCTGCGCGAGCGGTGATTGAGGGGCCGCAAACAAGATCACACAGGTCGCGCCAAACGGTGCCATCAGCCAGGGCACGCCGGTGGTTTGGTTCAGTACTGTTAAGGTAAGAATGCCAAAAAATCCACCCAGCAAGCCTTTTGTCAGTTGAATCCAAGTCGGTTTAGGCGGTAACGCACCGCCACCTTTTAATCGTTTCATACTCGCTCCTTATTTGATTACCTTCATCAAAGTGTACCGATCTGTACACATTGTTATGAAGAGTACAGATCGGTACACTTCATAGCAAGCATTTTTTGGAGAGCATGATGGGCAAGCGCGATCACATCTTGGCGGTGGCCGAGTCGTTATTTAACCAGTTTGGTTACACGGCAGTAGGCGTGGACAAAATCCGCGATGAAGCTGCGGTCTCAAAGACCTCTATGTACCGCCACTTTGGCGCTAAAGCGGCTTTAATTGAGGCGGTGCTTCAAGCGCGTCATACAAGGTTCGAGCAAGGATTACAGCAGGCTATTGATGCACATCAGGATAAAGAAGCCCAATTGACGGCTTTACTGGATTGGCATCTGGCGTGGTTCAAACAAGACGACTTTAAGGGTTGTATGTTTATGCATGCGATTGGCGAATTTAAGAGTGCCACAGACAGTCAAATTACAGAGATTGCCAAAGCGCATAAGCACAAGATTCGCAATATGATTGAAGGCATTGTCGGGTCTGAGGATGTTGACATCGTGATGACGCTATTAGAAGGGCTGATCGTTCGCGCCGAATTTGGTGAGGTACCCAGTCGCGCGTCATGTCTTAAGATATTAAAGCGTATCTCGAGTAGATAACCACCCATCATTAGTGAGAGCGTCACGCACTGCATATGGACGTCGTCTTTTCCGTCTTCTAATCTCTAAGAGTGCAAAGATAATCTGAGGTGGCAATGTGACGAGATGGTGGATATTAATGGTTTGCTGGTTGCCGTTGAATGCACTGGCAAACACACTGACTGTTGCATATCGCGATCATACGGGCGCGATGTCATCCGCGACCAAAACGATCGTCGAGCAGGTTTTTAACGCCGTTGACTCAAACATCGAACTATCTTGGATAGAGATGCCGCTAGCGCGAGCGGAGAATGCACTCGCTAAAGGGATCATTGATATTGACTTTGGTCGCACGCGATTGGTCTACCAAGACACGCCTCAGGTGCTTTATCCCACTGAATCACTGTTCTCCGTTGACTATTATTTGTTTGGGCACACGTATGTGCTTAATCCTGAAGATTATCAACGTGTGGTGGGGGTGATTGGTGATCAATTGGCGCTGATGATTGCGGATAGATATCAGTGGGATATGGTGCCCGTAAGAACTGAACGGGCTGCGTTAAACATGGTGAATAGTAATCGTGCACAGGCGATGGTGGGCTATGTGGGAATCGCAAGTATGCTCGAAAAAGAGCAACTGACGACCGTACGCATGGCAGACAGTCCTGTCGAATCCATTCCCATTTATTTGGCGATTCATCAGCGGCATCAAGCTCTTATTGAGTCACTGAACGCTAGTATACGCAAAATGAAAAAGAGCGGAGAAATAACCGCTCTACTCGAAAAACACGGCATCCCTCATTGAGATGCATTTTCTATCCGAAGTTTCTGCTCGCGTACTTTACGACGCAATAGCTCCGTATAAATTGGTTGTCCACCAAGCAACTGTGCGACCAAGGTGGCACCGAGGGTGGTGATGATTAACGGCAAAATCAGATAATAGTTGTTGGTCATTTCAATCACCAACAAAATACCGGTAATCGGCGCGCGTACCGTGGCCGCAAATAAGGCACCCATGCCAGCAATGGCAAACATACCCGGCTCTATGCCCATTTCTGGGTACATATTGGCAACCACTAACCCATAAACAGTGCCTAACAAGGTGCCTAGCGCCAGCATGGGCGCAAAAATACCCCCAGGCGCACCCGAGCTAAAGCAAATCACTGTCAGTAATGTGCGCGCCATAAAGATAAACAGCAGGGCACTGATTGAATAATTGAGGGTGACGAAGTCCGGTACCAAGTTAATCCCGCCATGGGTCAGCTCAGGGGCGTAGATAAGTAGCAAGCCAAAAAAGCCACCTAAGGTGGCACCGACTAGCCAGATCCGTGTTTGGCTTTTTTGATAAAAGCGCTGGAAAAAATCCTGAAAGCGAATAATCAAAAAGTTAAACAACACGCCAAACACGCCGAAGCAGCAACCGAGGGCGAGAAAAAACCAAAGAGAAATGAGCGGTGGGGTTTCGTATTGTGGCAGCACGATCACTGCCTCTTGGCCATTGATATACCGAAAAACAATGTCCGCGACAATTGCGGCGATAATTACCGCTTTAATTGAAATTAAGGTATAGCGAAATTGTGGTCGCATTTCCTCAACCACAAACATGATGGCCGCCAGTGGCGCGTTAAAAGCGGCCGCTAGCCCCGCTGCGGCCCCGGAGGCCAGCAGTGTTTGGTTACTGTTCCTGTCTTTGATGCGGCAGGTATCGGTGACCATTCGGCCAATATTGGCACCAATTTGCACGCTTGGGCCTTCGCGGCCGAGAATCATGCCAGAGCCCAACGCGCCTAAACCGCCAAAAAATTTCACCGGGATAACTCGCCACCACCGTGAGGGGCGAATGCCTTCCATCGCGCCTTCAACTTCTGGGATACCAGAGCCTGCCGCTTCAGGGGCAAAACGATGGACAAGCCAATAGCCGACCAAGGCGAGTCCTGCGCTAATGAGAAACGCGAGCACGCCCAAAGGGAGCATCGAGCTGATATTGCTGTCTAGCCAGTCGGTTCTGGATTGAGACAGTGAATGGATGGCGAGTTCGAAAAGGGTGACCACCACGCCACCTAAAAAGCCAATGACTACCGCGAGTAAAAGGATAGAAACGGGCGTTTTATCACGAGACCATAATTTATCAAAGAAAACACTAGATTTGTAAAAGATGGCTCTCTTCTTGCCTGTTTTACTTACAATTTTCATCTGTGTGAACGCAAAGTGTGACAAGAAAAGTGACGATGTACGGTGGCACGACTTCCTACGCCAACATCGTGCTGGGAACGTCCTGTTCCCTGAGAGAACGCATTTATACTACGCCAATTAACGGAACATGCAAGCGCTTGACAGATGCCTCACTGTCTAGTGATAAAGACAAAACCCGCGGGAGTAAGCGATACATTAATGAGACAGTCGTAAGCGAACATTTTTATACGTTTAACCAGTGTGCACCGTATTAACAACTAGCGTATCAGCTTTATCAGCGCCAATAATTGATTTGAATTAGATCACAGTTTGTTGCGCTGAAAATTTCTGCTCTGACCTGTCTGACCTGATCGAAGAGTAGACAGCGGTGTGGCCATGCCTGAGTCGTTAAGGCATGGCCGTCATCATCGCTAAGTAAGACGTCATTAATCAGGAAGGGCAGCTCGATTATCGCCGATATCGATTAAGCGATCCAAAATACGCTCGCCATCGACGCCAATGCCGTTGTGCTCGTACTCGTTGGTCATCCACGCTTGGCTGTTAGCAATCTTCGCCAAGGTTTGACGGGAATAATCGAACTCGACAAACATATCGTCGACATAGGTGGCACAGGCGAGCGGCACCGTGTTGCGCTTGAGTACCTCGAGATCATAAAGCGCCGGCCAATCGGTTTTTTCCGCCAGTAACATGGCGGCGTCTTTGAGTGGCTTGAGCGTGGCGAGTTGATCAAACATCCATGGGTAGACCATTTCACCGGTAAACCGAAACGGCTGATCGGGCTGATAGTGGAACTGCGGGAACTGATCGCGCACCCGATGGGCTGACCACTGCGACGCCTGCTGCTGGCAGTAAATCGATTCATGCAAAATAGCGTAGAACGGATTGGTTAAATACCCTTGTTCTGCCTGCATCGCATCAAGGAATGGATAGCTCAGCACACGCTCGCCATTTACCTCAATAAAGGCTCGTTCCAATAAATAGTAAAGCGGCAGCCCGGCATGACCGCGACCGAGATTCAGGCCAATGGTTTGGAACTGCTCCACCGTAAACGGCTGACCGTTTGGCAGTGTCACCGCATTGTTTTGCAGATACTGGGCAATCTCGTGACAGCGGGCTTGTGCGTCCGGGAATTGGGCGAAAAACTGTTGATTCTTATCTTCCACCCGCTGATAGGTTTTTTGATATACCGCATCGGCATGTCCTTCAATCGGTGGAATGCCGCCGGTGACAAACGCACGCGACAACGATTGCGGAAAGTACGACAAATAGGTAAGTGCACAAAACCCACCAAAGCTTTGACCGAGGACCGCCCATTGCTTGATGCCTAACGCCTCACGCAAACACTCGGCGTCTTTCACGATGCTATCGGCACGAAAATGGCTCAGATAGTCAGCTTGCTCCGCAGGCGTGAGATGGGCAAGCGTTTGGTGATTCACCGGCGAGCTTAAGCCCGTGCCGCGCTGGTCGAGCAGCAATACGCGGTAATCGTCTAGTGCCCGTTTTAGCCAACCGCTCGCACCATTAGGGCGAGGTGACTCCATGCCGGGACCACCTTGGAAATACACCAGCCAGGGTAAGTCTTGTTCATTTTTACGCGTATCCACCACTTCGCGGGCGAAAATCGAGATTGAGGGGCTGTCAGCGTCACTATGATCCAGCGGCACATCAACATGGTGACTGCGATAACGGAGGTGGCGATCCCACAGATCTTGCATGGTAATTCCTTTACAAACAAAAAGATGACGTACGATAGATTACCAGAGATGGCGGGGAGCAGCGAGCACGTTTCCCTCAGCCAGCCTGTCACTTTTTTGTGATGCACATCACCTTTCTATTTACTTAGCCTGCTAACTATTTTATAGTACCTGCTTGGTATTACTTAGCATGCTAAGTATTTTTACGATGGAAGGAAAACTCGATGACATCGCCCAATCCCGAACACATGTCTATCGCTGAGCACTTAGGGCGCACGGCGCGATTATGGCGCCGTGTGGCGAATTCAGAGCTTGAACCTCTGGGGCTGAGCTATCCGCGCTGGAGTGCGCTTTGGATGTTGCGTCGATTGGGAGATGGCATCAGCCAAAGTGAATTGGCACTGGCGCTGGAAATTGAACTGGGCTCGTTAATGCGCACCTTGAAGCATTTGGAAGCGCAGGGGCTGATCACACGGCGCTGCTCGCCTGAGGATAAGCGCACCCGTACGGTGCATGTCACCGACAGTGGTAGTGACTTAATGTCACGCATCGAAGCGCGGGTATTGCGGGTGCGCAAGCATTTGCTCTCTGGTATTGCGGCTGAAGATTTTGATGCCTTGGAACGGGTGTTGGTCACCATTAATCAAAATGCGATGGACTATACCGCCACCACCACAGATGACCACGGCACAGACCAATAAGTAATAGAGGTAAGAAAGACGAATGACACCAGATGAAAAGTTTGCGCGATGGGTAAAAGTGGCCGCCCTCAGTTTTGTGTTGATCTTTGGCTACTTTTTAGCGGCGGATAACCTGATGCCACTAACGCCCCACGCGATGGTGACACGCACGGTGACTAAAGTGGCCCCGCAAGTCAGTGGGCCGGTTAGCGCCTTGGCAGTAGAAAACAACCAGCGCGTTCAAAAAGGCGATGTACTATTTAAAATTGAACGTGCGCCTTATCGCATCGCCGTCGACCAAGCCAAGCTCGCCCTGGCCCAAGCGAGACAAACGAACGCCCAGTTGGATGCCTCACTGATGGCTGCGCGGCAAGATGTCTCAGCATTGGCATCAGTATTGGCACAAAAAGCGCGTGAAGCGAAACGTTTAAAAGCCTTGTTTGCCAAAAATGGCGTCTCTCAGCAGCAGCGTGATGATGCGATCAGCGCCGCTAATACCGCTCGCGCCAAATGGGAAGCGGCGAAAGCGCGTGTGAGTGCCCTCCAGATCCAACGCGGTGGCGATGGTGCGAGCAATATCGCTGAACAAGTGGCGCTGAGTAAACTAAAAAAAGCCCAGCTTAACCAATCCTACACCACTGTTAGAGCCAGCCATGATGGGGTGGTAACCAACTTGCAGCTGGATGTGGGGGCGTATGCCAGTGCGAGCAAACCGCTGATGGCCTTGGTGTCTGAGCGCGCCGATGTGATTGCCGATTTTCGTGAAAAAAGTGTGCGCGATGTACAGACGGGCACCGCAGTGAATGTCACATTTGATAGCGAGCCGGGCAAACTGTACGCGGGACATGTGAGCAGTGTTGACGCCGGGGTCAGTGCCGGGCAAATCGACGCCAATGGTCAACTGGCGTCACCGTCTAACTCCAACCGGTGGGTGCGTGATGCGCAGCGAATGCGTCTGCACATCCAGCTCGACGAATGGCCAGATCACTCGTTGCCAACCGGGGCTCGCGCCACGGTTCAGATAATGCCTGAAAGCGCGGTGACGCAGTGGCTGGCCAGCGCGCAAGTCGGCTTTTTGAGTATGCTGCACTACATCTACTAAGGGGAGCTGACGATGAGGTTATGGCATCACCCCTTAAGCGATAACGATGTGCGCCAGTGCGCGCGCATTGCCACAGGTGCGACGCTCGGTTTTGCGGTGTGTAAGTTTTTCGGTTTTAGCTTCGGAGTGTTTTTTACTGTCACGCCGATGTTGTTGCTTGGCCTTGTCCCAGTGATTAACGGTCGCGCGGCACGGCAATTGCTCGCCTCGGCGGTGATCAGTGGGATAGAGGTCGGGCTGCTCGGCGGATTGTTTGGTGCACACCCTGGGCTAATGACACCGCTGGTGTTCTTGCTCTTCACCTACAAATTTGCCTGTATGTCCAAAGGGCGCTTTTTTCTCTTTGGCGCCAACAGTGTGTTAAGCCTGAGCATTATGCTGCACTTTGCCAGCTATCCCGATTTACCCATTAACACCTTAATTTTCGGTAACCTAGGCGCCAATGTGTTATCGGTCGCGGTGGCGTATCTCGTCACTTGGTTAATTCCCGATGTCACGCCGCGTCAGCCGCCTGCTGCACCGGCAGGGGGAAAACAATCGCACCGGATGCGCCACGAAGCGCTAATGGGCGCGACCTTGGCGACGGTCTCGTTTTTCATCTTTCAGTTATTTGATTTGCGCGATTCGATTTCAGCACAAGCCACCACTGTGTTGCTACTGTTTCCGATGCACTGGAACGGATCGCTCAGCTATGCCCGAAAACGGGCGATAGGCACAGTGCTCGGCGTCGCTTACGGCATTGGCTGCCAAGTCATATTATATGATTGGTTTAACGTGCTGATTTTAGTGATCCCGCTGTTATGGATAGGCACCATGCTGTTTGCCAAAGCGCACTTAAAAGAGGCCGGGGGCTCAGGTGTGGGGTTTGGTGCCATGGCTACGCTTGGGATCTTATTCGGGCAATACTTAAGTCCCAACCAAGACTTTATGTATGATGCCTTATACAGAGTGAGTAGTAACCTGGTAGCGATTGTGCTCACCTTGATGTTGTGTTTTATGGTGCACAAGCTGCTTAATTGCTTTTCCGCGACCCGGTTTGGTGCCGCGTAAGCGTATGAACTACTGAATATCTTCCTCGCTTTAGTCAATTGATAATGATTATTTTTGCGGTAAATGTCTCATCCTAATTTGACTTTTGCGAGGTATCGCTTGTTTCTCCTCCGACCTGTCGCTATGCTCCATGGCTGTTATGATGCACAGATAGGAAGTCAGCGAAGTGAAAAAACTCATCCTGATCGTGGTATGCGCCATGTTTGCCGTTGCGGCAATTGCCAGTATCACCGCAACCACCTTTATCTCGCATGACGAGATTGACAACATTATTCTCAAGCGTTCGCAAGCACAGGCTGAGCTCCTGGCCGATCGTGCTGAATACATTCTAGAAAACTCTTCTACTCCCACCGCCGATTTACAAGACATGGTGTCGGGTCTCAAAGGTCGCGACGACATCAGCTATGCGGTAATGATTGATAAAAACATCAAAGCCATTGCCCACAGCGACACCCAAAAGCTGGGCAAGGTGTATAGCGATAACTATACCGTCGCCGGTGCCGGTCAAGGCCAACCGCAGCATTCTCGCTGGTATGCCGATGTGCAAGATGTGTGGGTATACGACATTATGATGCCGGTTTATGTCGATGGTCGCCTGTGGGGCGCGTTTGATGTTGGCATTCCGATTACGGAGGTCGACGCGGCTGCTAATGGTATCGCCATTGCCCAGCTCACCGCGATTGGCTTGATTTTTATTGGTTGTACCCTGGTGCTGGTATGGCTATTAGGCCGTTTATTCGCGCCACTAAAAGGCCTTGAGGATGCGCTGACCGATATCTCCAAAGGTGACGGTGACTTAACGGTGCGCTTGCCGGTGACCGGCAACAACGAAATTACCCACATCTCAGAGGCGTTTAACACCTTTGTGGAAAAAATCGACCAAATCATCGCCAACGTGGTGGAAACTGGTGAAGAGCTGGGGCGTTCGGCTGAATCGCTACGTGATAAAGCGGCGCACTCGCTGAAACGTGGCGAGTCGCAAAGCGAGCAAGCCTTGCTGGTGGTCACCTCGATGAATGAGATGATTGCTACCATTAACGAGATCTCACAAAGCGCCTCGAATGCGGCAGATTCAGCTTCGTCGGCCAACAGTGAAACCGAAGCCGGTAAGCAAACCTTGAGCGAAGCAACCGCGACGATTAACCAGCTCGACACTGAGATGGACAATATGTCGACGGTGATCACTTCGCTGGCCGAGCGCACCCAATCCATTGTGTCGATTCTGGATGTGATCCGGGGGATCTCCGAGCAAACGAACTTGCTTGCCCTCAACGCAGCCATTGAGGCAGCACGCGCGGGCGAAGCGGGACGTGGCTTTGCGGTGGTGGCTGATGAAGTGCGCAGCCTGGCGACCAAAACCTCGCAATCGACCGAAGAAATTCAATCAACCATCGATCAGCTTCAGCAAGAGGCGAAAAACGCGGTTGACGCCATGGATACCAGCAAAGCGCTGACCACCGAGGGCAACCGTGCTACTGAGCAAGCACTGACCGCACTCGAAAGCATTGCCACGCAAGTCAGCACCATCTTGGATATGAACACCCATGTGGCGACGGCGACCGAAGAGCAATCGAGCGTGGCCAATGAAATCAACGTCAATATGGATACCGTCAACCAAGCAGCGCAAGCAGGGCTGGATGATAGCCACAGCCTTGAGGCGAGCAGCCAAGACTTGGCCGGTTTGGCGCGCACCTTGGACCACCATGTCGGGGCATTTAAAATCTCGGCAATTAAACCCACTGGGAACACATTGCGGGCAGCGCGCGACTAATTCAGCGTGTCCCTCGAGCAACCTTGATCGCCAGCCCTGTGCTGGCGATTTTTTGCTTAATCATTAAAAAAGTAGAGGTTACTAAACACCTGTTCGAAGCTGCTGGGCGGGTAAGTGCTCGGCAAGATATGCCAGCCAGGCGGCTATCTTGGGTTGCAATTGACGCCCACTTGGATACAGCGCCCAAATGCCCTCATCGTCTACCCGATAATCGGTTAATACTTCTTCTAACTCGCCGCTTGCCAACGCGGATTGCACGTAATAATGCGGCAGTTGCGCCAAGCCTAATCCGTGCTTGGCGGCATTGAGCAATGCGACGCCTGAATTGCAGCGCAACCGGCCTGACACGGTTAACGTGCGCACCTTGCCGCCGCTTTGGTAGTGCCAGTGCTCGTTCGATCCCACCAAGCAGCTGTGATGACTGAGCGCACTAGGCGACTCGGGGCGGCCATTTAAGGCCAAGTAGCCTGGACTGGCGCAGATGGTTAACTGCCGTGAGCCCAGTCGCTTGGCTTTCAGGCTTGAGTCGGGCAAGTGGCCAATGCGGATCGCCACATCGGTACCGGTATCGGTCATATCCACTCGCCGATTGGTTAGATGCAAATCCACCGCCACTTGTGGATACGCCACCATAAATGGCGAGAGCAACGGGGCGATATATTGCTCCCCAAAGTTAACCGGTGCGGTGACACGAATAGGTCCGGCAGGTAAAGACTGAGCTTGAGTAATGGTTTGTTCGGCATCCACTAACGCGGCCATCAGCGGTCGGCAGCGCTGATAATAGAGCTCACCCTCATCGGTTAACGACACCTTCCGCGTAGTACGATGAAACAGCTTCACCCCTAAATACGCCTCGAGCGCAGCCACCCGACGACTCACTGACACCACTGTGGTATCGAGTTTATTGGCCGCTTGCGTGAAGCTGCCATGCTCGGCGACCGATAAAAATTCGTTAAGTCCTTCCCAATGGGGCGCCATTGCTGTCTATCCTGTCATTATTCACCCATATACATTATTACGTGAGTGAAATAATAATTTTCAAATTTGCGGGATTATAACTAAAACTAACTTGGTTAGCATAGTCAGGTACGCAATTGACAAGCACAGAAAGGAACCTTCAATGGCACTCTCAATCCAGCCAGGACAAACACATATCAAATCCAAAGCCGCCGTCGCATGGGGGCCAGGCCAGCCACTGAAAATGGAAGAGGTTGACGTTGAACTGCCTAAGCCGGGTGAGGTGTTGGTCAGAATCGTCGCTACTGGTGTGTGTCATACCGATGCCTTCACCTTATCGGGCGACGATCCGGAAGGGGTCTTCCCGTCTATTCTTGGCCACGAAGGCGGCGGGATCGTCGAAATGGTCGGCGAGGGCGTGACCAGCGTAGAAGTGGGCGACCATGTGATCCCGCTTTACACTGCCGAATGTGGCGAGTGTAAATTCTGCCAATCTGGCAAAACCAACCTGTGTGGCGCGGTGCGTGAAACCCAAGGCAAAGGCCTGATGCCAGACGGCACTTCGCGCTTTTCGATTAACGGCGAGACCATTTTCCACTACATGGGCTGCTCGACCTTCTCGGAATACACGGTATTGCCAGAGATCTCATTGGCGAAAGTGAGCAAAGCCGCGCCGCTAGAAGAAGTCTGCCTGCTTGGCTGTGGCGTGACGACCGGCATGGGCGCAGTCATGAACACTGCCAAAGTAGAAAAAGGCGACACGGTGGCGATTTTCGGTTTGGGCGGCATTGGCCTGTCAGCGATCATCGGTGCCCGTATGGCCGGCGCAAGCCGCATCATCGGCATTGATATTAATGAGAGCAAGTTCACCCTTGCCAAGCAGCTGGGCGCCACCGATGTGATTAACCCTCAAGACCACGACAAACCTATCCAGCAAGTGATTGTGGAGATGACTGACGGCGGCGTCGATTACTCGTTTGAATGTATCGGTAATGTCGATGTGATGCGCCAAGCGCTCGAGTGCTGCCACAAAGGCTGGGGTGAGTCAGTGATCATTGGGGTTGCTGGTGCAGGCCAAGAGATTTCGACCCGTCCGTTCCAGCTGGTGACAGGGCGCGTCTGGAAAGGCTCGGCATTTGGTGGCGTTAAAGGCCGCTCAGAGCTACCCGGCATTGTCGAGCGCTACCTCAATGGTGAGTTTGGCCTGCAAGAATTTATTAGCTACACCATGGGCCTTGATGAAGTAAACCGCGCCTTTGACCTGATGCACGAAGGCAAAAGCATTCGCAGCGTGATCCACATGGACCAATAATAGGACGGCCGCCGTGGCAACGCGGCGGTAAAATAACCATGCAACTAGAAAAAATAAGCGAAAACAAAGTCGCAGGCGGTTGGCACCAACGTTGGCAGCATGACTCAAGCACCACCAACGGCAAAATGACCTTTGCGATCTTTTTGCCAGAGAAAGCGAAAGAACAACCAGTGCCGGTGCTCTATTGGCTCTCGGGCCTGACCTGCACCGACGAAAACTTTATGCAAAAGGCCGGCGCGTTTAAACAAGCTGCCACCTTGGGCATGGCGATTGTGGCACCGGACACCAGCCCACGCGGCGAGGGTGTGGCGGACGCCGATCAATACGATCTCGGCCAAGGGGCGGGGTTTTATGTTAATGCCACCCAAGCGCCGTGGCAGTCGCACTACCAGATGTATGACTACGTTGCTCACGAACTGCCGGAGCTGATTGAATCGCACTTTGCGGTCAACAACCAGCGCGCGATTGCCGGACACAGCATGGGCGGCCACGGCGCGTTAGTGATTGGTTTGCGTAACCCCTCACGCTACAGCAGCATTTCCGCGTTCAGCCCGATTTGTCACCCCACCGAGTGCCCGTGGGGCAAACAGGCCTTTAGCGCCTATTTAGGCGATGACGAACAAACTTGGCAAGCCTACGACGCCACCGTATTACTCGCCCAAGCCCCCACCGCCATGCCGATGCTGGTGGACCAAGGCGACAACGACGGCTTTTTGGCCGAGCAGCTTAACCCGCAAGCCCTAAAAAAAGCGGCAGAGAAACACAACTCTCCGCTCACCTTGCGCATGCAACCGGGCTACGACCACAGCTACTTTTTCATCAGTACTTTTATTGATGAACACCTCGCCTTCCACGCCACTCGCTTTGCGCGGTAAGGCACAAACCACGTCGAGACCCAAGCGGCCACCCAGGCCGCTTTTTTTGTACCCATTTCACAAAACATGGCTTGGCTAACACTTTGGACAATAGCGCACGAAAACCAACACAGCGCTTGATACACTACCCCGAAAAGTAGCCAATCAAATGGCGTGTTAGGTGCCGAAAACTGATCGGCGGTAGCTTGGTGAATGCATGGGTGGTTAAAGTTTAACGCTGGGGATAGTGTGAATACCCGAGTGGAGATGGGCGGCATGCACAATATTACCGCTGAGAGCTTAACGATAAAGATAGAAAACTTAATTAGTATCATGTGGTTATGGATAAAACGTGGCGTGTGACGGTTTTGATAAATCGAGCATGCACGCTAATATAATGTTAGCTTTCACCGCTCGGAGAATATATGGAAGAAATTGAAGTTTATAGAGTCCTTATGGACGAGAGATGGGAGCTAGAGGATTTGTACACTTTTCCTCATACATATTCTCAAGCTCACGCCTTTATATATTGCCTGGATTTTGATTTGGACGAGAATAAAGAAAAGCGTATAGACTTCTCTTTAATTAATTATCCTTGGCAAGGCGGTTATAGCTATACGAATATCTACAGAGTGCTGAGTAATCTAATTCCTGAAGAAGACTCCCCTAAAATAGCGGAAATTAAATATGCCTCTCCTGGGTGGATAGATCTCTTAATGAACCCTGATGTGGCGTTAAAGGTTGCAAAATCACTCGGTATACTTATTGGAGCAGGAGTCGCCGCCGTAGAAGCATTTAAGCAAATAGATAAAGCACGACTAGAAATGGCAAGGAACCGTAAGCGAAATCAGATGGAACTGGTTAAGTATTCTGCTGATGAAGTCAAATATCTAAATCAAATGTCCGAAGAGCTAGCAAAAAATCTTGGATTCAGTAATTTGGATAAGCTGAGCGCTAGAACTAAAAATCCAGAGGTAACACTAAAGCTGCTTCTTGCTCATCATAGAAGGATGAATAAAATGGCAGAATATGTTGCAAGCGGAAAAGCCAGTTTGCCAACTAAAACAGAGAAAAAGCTAACAAGTCAAAGCACTCGGACGCAGTAAACTGCGCCGGTTTTTTGAGGCGCTATACGATTAGGATAAGCTATGAGTTGGTTGATAGAAAATAAAGAGTGGATATTTAGCGGTGTTGGCGTGTCTTTGATTGTGTTTATTCTTTCACTTTTTAGTAAAAATAAGCAATTGAAACAATCGCAAACGTCAGGCAACGATTCTAAGAACTACCAAGCGGGTGGTGATATTAAAATGGGTCAGGACGATGATAAATGATCAAACCCAAAAACAACAAGGGGGTGACCACTCCACTAATGTTCAAGGACAATCAGTAGTTATTAACCAAGGTCTCAGTTATTCTGATGCACGCGAAATAGCATTAGATGTATACAGATCTAATTTTTTGCAGTTGTCGAAAAATGCAGCAGAAGTTGCTCGAAGTCGCGCTGAAGAGCTTACAGATGATTTCTTAAAAACGTTAAAAGAGAAAAATTCAGAAGCATTGATCGAAATGGAGCAGCCATCGATGCAAGCGGCACTTTACGAAGCACAAAAACAATACGCAAAGTCCGGGGACTCTGAACTAGAAAAGATGCTTGTAGATATTCTTGTGCAGCGAGCTCAAACTAGTGAACGTAATACTAAGCAAATTGTCTTGGATGAGGCTCTTTCAGTTATAAGTAAGTTGACTCAAGAGCATCTAAATATTTTGTCTATGAACTTCACTTTAATCCGCTTATCAAGGGGAGATGTTGTCGATCCTAACGCATTGATAAAGTTTATAAAGGATGAACTACTAGTCTTCTTTAACTCTGAGATTGACTACCATAGATCTTGGTTTGAGCACTTATCCTATACAGGTTGTGTTACACCATTAGATGTTGGCGGTTATCCTTCTGTCCCTCAGATACTACTTGTGCAGTATCCAGCTTTATTTCAAAAGGGGTTTGATAAAGCACAGCTTGAAGAAAAAATGGGTAGACCTATAGAGGAATTCAACGCTTTTCTAATGCCATGCTTCCATACGTTGAATTTACTTCAGTTTAATTTGATAAATGATGACTTGGTTGCTGAAAAAGCATCTCAGGTAGGATTGAGCAATGACGACATCAATAAGTTGAAACAGATGTTTAAAGCTTACATGATGAGTGAGCAAGAAGTCAAAGAGTGGTTAGTTGAACGAATTCCAGATTTTGAGAAGTTGATAGAGCTATGGGGCAGTGACCAACAACAGTTTTCAAAAATTAAACTAACTACAGTAGGCATAGCGTTAGCTCAGGCAAATTATAAGAAACAAGTAGAGTCTATTGATTTTGACTTAAGTGTTTGGGTGAAATAACTGTATAACACATATGAGCCCTTCTCCGGTCAATAGGGAATAGCATTTTTTTGGCTGCGCCAGCAGCCAATGCTCACGAACAACAAAGTCGTCTACTTCGTTCTGTCATTTCCGCCATTAAGTCATTGTTTACGGAAAACACATATAGAAGGTCTCTTACTGCGATCTCACCGCTGCCTGCCAATCATGTGACAGGGCCATTAGACATTATTCGGTTAACCCAAGCAGGCGCTATTCAAAAAGAAAGCTAAACGTTTTTTTCCAGTTACCTTGTCTCGTTCCCACGCTCCCGCGTGGGAATGCATATCTAGCTATCATTCAAACGGCAATTGCGCTATGGCCTACGTAACATTATATTCCAAAGGGCATTAAATCATTTAATCGAAAGCTATTGACCCTTTCCGTGAATGTTAGAATAGGGAACTAGTTCATTTCTGTCGCTTTATAGCGACTTCAGCCCTTGGCTTAAACTCCATATTCGTTCCCATGCGGGAGCGTGGGAGTGAGTTTTGCCGTTTTTTGTGAGTTTTAGGGCGATTTTTGACGAAAATCATTAGTTCAGAGGTGGAAAATAGCACGAGCGTGCCTCATTGTTTCAACTAAGGTTTATGAGGAAATTCGTTAGGTGCAGGCGTTTGACTAAGTGGGTGTATTGTTTATGCTAGTTTTTGAAGAAGAATATCGATTATTGTCTCAGGAAGGGCATTTAACTAAATCGAGTTTGCTCTCAGGCTTAGATGCTATCCGGCGAGCAAACATTGATGATTATGGAAGAGGTTTTTTTTACTCGGGGTTATTTGAGCTATCTATTGGGTTCGAACGACTAATGAAAATTGTAATTGTTCTACAGCATAAGTTAGAAAATAAGAATAATAACCCGACAAACAAACAGTTAAGGTTATATGGTCACAACATTATAGATCTTTACAGGAGATTTTGCGAAATAGCATCCAAGCATGACTTGCAAACCGAAATATCCGATAAACAGAAAAATATTCTAGATGTATTATCCATTTTTGGAACAGGTTCTAGGTATTATAACCTTGACCAAATAACAGATTCGTCAAAGCATGAGGATCCTCTAAAAATGTGGTCTCATGTCCTCTCCCAACACATTTGGGGGTTAAATGCTAATGTTAGGAAAAAACTTGAAGAAAATGCTTTCGCGTACGTAGACATAACTGGACAAGCTGATGCTTATTATCATGGTAGAAATATTAATGGTGAGCTTATGATGATTTCAGAGTATCACTATTTATATCATGCTACTGAAAAGGCAAATTACCAGGTTGTATGGTCAATAGTTTCTATGTTGGAACCATTTTATGGACTATTGTACGAGTTGTGTCATAAATTACACCGACTGGCTGATGCATTAGAACATAAGCAGACGGTACCCTTTATGTATGAATTTTTTCCTTTCTTTTTAACTCCTAGAAGTATTGTTGTTAGAAAAAAAAGATGGAGTGTAGATTATTAGCTTAACTAGTTCTTACTCCTGGTGTCTCTCGCTCCCACGCTCCTGCGTGGGAATGCATATCCAGATCTAGCTATCATTCAAACACAAACAGCACCAAAAACTGTGTAACGTTACGCTGGCTAGGGCTTGTTCGCTAAAGGTATTGACGTTGTCCGCGAGTGTTAGAATAGAGATCAAGTGCAGCTCGGTGATCTTGTGGCGAATCCTGCTTATAATTCAAAATCCATATACATTCCCTCACCGGAGCGTGGGAACGAGTAAGAGCTCTGTCTCAAACCAAGCTTAGGGTAGTTAGGGCGGTATTTAGCTGTGCGGAACAATGATTCCGAGCACGCATTATCGTTACTGACGCCGGGATTGGATGTGCCCTATTTCACATTTAATGGCTTTGATGTTTCCCAAAATGGCGCCTTAGTTGAGGTGAAGTGTTACGCTTATCAGTATTGGGGAGTAAACGCTTTCCTTATTTAAATGTATCTTTTAATTAAATGGTTAAAGGTAATGAAAAAAATAAATAATTTTTTTATCTCGATTATTGTTGTGCTAGGTTTAATTGGTTGCTCAATAACTCCTGATGAAGTTATACAGACAAGCTTAAATGGTTATACATATAACAGTTTGGCTCGGAATTATCTTGACCGACCCACTGAAGTAAGCCTTCGGGGAGATACATTTGTAGTCAAAGTACAAGGTTATGGGCAAGACGATATTGGCATGCTGACTGTCGATCGTGAGGACGTAGATGAAACTGTGGCTGCTCTTGATAAGTATCTTGAATGGGATAGTCTGGCTACTAAGCGTGGCGATGTCATCACAAAGAACATTAGTAAAGTCGGAAGCTATACCTATGCTATCTTCGGTACGAAACCGGGTGAGCACTTTTTTATCTCTCATATTCCAGTGCTAGGTGATCATCTAGACGTTAACTATGTTGGCCAGTTAGCCGTTTTATTTCCTCGAGATGAAGTCATAGAGTTACGGAAATTACTTGTTCAATTCAAAACTAACTCTTTCAAGCGACCTGATATGTCTGTTTATAAATAGACACCTTTTCTCGTTCCCACGCTCCCCGCGTGGGAATGCATATCTAGCTTTTATTCAAATACAAGCAGCTCCATAAACTGTGTAACACTGCGCTCGGCAGGGTATTGAATCAGTTTATTTGCTGCTAAAGGTATTGGCGGTGTCTGGAGACGAAGAAATACGGAGTTAGTTCAGTTCGGTGATCTTGTGGCGAATCCTGTCTATGATTCAAACTCCATATACGTTCCCACGCAGGAGCGTGGGAACGAGTTAAACCCCAACCACTGAACCAAACCGAACCCCGTTCGTACTAGGTATCGTCATTTTTAACCGATGCAGTATCCAACGGGGTTCGCGTGAACCCAACCAATCCAACCAAGAGATGCAATAGCAAATGGATGGCGGTCAAACCTCTCCATCGCGATCACCACAGGGAAAACGCATGAAGATCCGCGGCATGCCTGGGCTAGCGATTTAATGACTTAGTTGTCAATTAAGGCTGAAAATCGTGCGTTGAACCATGTTTATTAATTAAAATGAGTGAAAATAAAGGATCAATTTGTTGATCATTTTCAGTGCGATTTAATGGTCTCCTAATGTTTAGGAGATTAAAAATGACAGAAGAAAAAAGTCCATATACAT
>NZ_MEBQ01000022.1:0-74731 GCF_001722105.1 Salinivibrio sp. SS3
ATTCCCGTCAGAGTCAAAGCTGTGGTGTGCGGTGGTCTTGCAGGGGTTGGACCTGCGGCCAGCGTTCAATCTGGGTGATGGTGAAATTCGTGTATTGAAGTGATTTGATGTGCATATCGAGAAAGAAAAGACAAACGGCTCGATAAATATTGTCTTAGTCGTGTGTTACGAGACAAACGAATTGACTGTGTCGAACAACAATAAAAGTTATCGTTTGGTCACTCAGTTCATCGAATAAATCTTTTTGTCTATTCTTAACGAGTGCCCACACAGATTGCATAGGTCAAATTGTTAAAGAGCGTTGACTGTGCGAAGCGGCGCTTCGCTCGGTCAGGGCTGCGCATCTTACGCACCTTACCGTTAAAGTCAAGAAGAAATTTTATCTTTTATTTTCAGCCCAACCGGGTGAAACAAAACCTCTTTTTGACTCCCCTAACGCTTAGCGTTAAGTGGAAGGCTATCTTAATCTTTTAAAAACTCACGTCAAGCGTTTATTTTTATTTGATTTTTTGCCTTGACATGCTCGCTGAACGCTTGCCCTGCGTGCCGTGTCGATGGAGGCGCATTATAGAGAAGTTGCTCACCTTGGCAAGACTAAAAAGCGACTTTTTTAGGAAAAAGTCGCCATTCGGTCAAACAATCAACGTTATGGCCTAAAAACGGGCAAATTGCTCGCTGAACTCCTCGACTTTTTGCCAATCGGTGTATTCCACCTCTTTGGTCGTATCCGTTTCCCCACCGGTAATGTGCATGATTAAGCGAATCATCATCCGATCGAACCATTTATAGCGTGGATAATAGAGTGCGCCAGCAAAGACGCCATGCAGTTCAGGCGTCCAAGGTGACTTCTCGATAAACTTACGGCTATAAGCGCTGGTTTCTGGCGTATCTTTGCCTGGTTTACGCGCAGTGAGATTGACACTAAAGAATGCTGCTTTCGCCGCTTTAAGCTGATCTGCATGTGCTTCAATAAATTGATACAGCTTTTTATTAAAGTGGCCATAGCGAATAGACGCGCCAATCAAAACCCGGTCGTACTTTGTTAAATCCGCTGAAGGAAGCTGATGAATATCCTTAATCTCACACTGCGCCGACGAGCCAAGCTGCGTCTCGATAAAGTGCAGGATTTTTTTGGTCTGCCCTTCTCGGCTCGAATGTAGCAACAAGACTTTCTGCACTGCGTCGGTTTGCTCGCTCATGTCCTCTCCTTCCCTATTCAACTAGCTCCGCCAGAATGTAGGCGTAAATAAAACCAATAATGTAAATATCTCTAAACGGCCGAACAACATCGCAAGGATCAATACCCACTTCGCCGTGTCATTAATATCGCCAAAGTGAGCAGCCACTTCGCCTAGTCCTGGTCCTAGGTTATTGAGAGTCGCAGCAACGGCGGAGAAAGCTGTGAGTTCTTCAATGCCTGTCGCTATCAAAGCCAACATACAAATGACAAACACTAATGCGTAGGCGGAAAAAAAACCCCATACGGCATCGACCACTTGCTGCCTTAACGCCTTATTACCCACTTTAATGGTGTATACCGCGCGTGGGTGCACCAGGCGTTTTAGCTCGCGCGTCCCTTGCAGTGACAACAGCAGGATGCGAATCACTTTCATCCCGCCACCAGTCGAGCCTGCACACCCACCAATAAATGACGAGAACAAGAGTAAAACAGGGAGAAACAAGGGCCAGTGAGCAAACGTAGTGGTGGTATAACCCGCGGTGGTTGATATTGATACCGACTGAAATAGCGCCTGAGTGAAGGTTTCTGTGGAGCTGTTATAAACCTGATGTCCACTCAGCATGGCAAACACCACCAGCCATAATAGGAGCTGAATCACCAAAAATGCGCGAAACTCTGGATCGCGCAAGTAAAACTTTAGATTGAGCCCATTATTAGCAAAGGCCGCAAAGTGAAGCGAAAAGTTACACGCAGAGATCAGTAAAAACACCACGGTGATAAGATTAACGGCAGTGCTATCAAAATGCCCAATGCTGGCATCATGGGTTGAGAACCCCCCAATCGCGACGGTTGAAAAGCTATGCCCAATGGCATCGAACGCAGACATACCCGCCAGCCAATAAGCCAAGGCACAGCTCACGGTTAACGTCAGGTAGATATACCAAAGCACTTTGGCCGTCTCCGCTATCCGTGGTGTCATTTTGGTATCTTTCACAGGGCCTGGGATCTCAGCACGATATAGCTGCATCCCACCGATACCGAGCACAGGCAAGATTGCCACTGCCAGCACAATGATCCCCATACCCCCGAGCCATTGAAGCAATTGGCGATAAAACAAAATCGCTTTGGGAAGCTCATCCAGCCCCACGATGACGGTTGCCCCCGTCGTGGTTAAGCCAGAAAAGGATTCAAAAAAGGCTTCACTGACCGATAAATCGGGTTGCTCCGATAACATCAGCGGCACCGAGCCGGCGCTACCGATCACCGTCCAGAATAAGACAACAATCAAAAAACCATCACGTGCTTTAAGCTCGTGTCGATAGTTTCGGTTAGGGAACCAAAGTAACCCACCACCCGCTAGCAGGAGGAAAAACGTTAATACAAAGGGATAGCCCGCACCGTCGCGATAGATAAACGCAACCAGCGCAGGCGCTAGCATGGTAATGCTGAACAGGGCCAGCAGGAGTCCGACAATGCGGGTAATGGAACGAAATTGCATAGCCTGACGTGGCCCTCTTATCGGCGGTAGCGACTTTCTACCGTCTCGTCGTTACACGTAAAGCAGGCTAAGTGCCTGACGTTGTCTTATGTTCTAACGGGTGCGCGTGTGCTTGCCCGCGAGTTTGATTTTTAAGTGCCTCAAGAAACACATCGATATAGCGCGCATCGATACGCACACTCAGTCGCACATTATGGCTGAATTCTGCATCGAGCTGAACGCCATCGTGCTGCTTAAGCAATGACTCTATCGTGTCAATGTGAGCATATTCACAGCTTATCGTGTAAGGGACGGTCACTGCCACTTCCCGCGTGGTCAAAAGGCCCAGGGCTTGTTGCACACTACTGCCATACGCCTTTACCAGCCCGCCAGTACCCAATTTGATCCCACCAAAGTAGCGCACCACCACCGCACAAACCTCACCAACGTTCGCGCCTGAAAGTTGCGCAAGCATCGGCTTACCTGCGGTTCCCGCGGGCTCACCGTCATCACCACATCCCCATTGCACGGAAGATTCAGGCCGACCTGCGACAAATGCCCAGCAGTGATGGCGGGCATCAGGGTACGTTTCTCGCAGCGACTGAATAAACTGCTTCGCCTCTTCTTCTCCAGGCGTATGGGCAAGATAGGTGATAAACCGACTTTTTTTTATTTCAAGCTCGTGCCTTACGGTTTCGGCTGGCACGGCATATGGCGTGATTGGCATCCTGGTACACCCTTTGTGTCTCAGCGACGCACTGTACCATATTCCCCCAAGCACGACAGGGACTCGGCCATAGTAAAAACAACCCACACCACATATTTTAAACATTCGTTTAACTTTTGGTTGTCATTTCTTATAACAATGATCCACACTAGGTCGCATCTGGTCTAACCAGAACACTATTCAACCAGGATGGTACTGCCAACGTGGAGAACAACCATGATCTACCAAGGAGATAACCTTTCAGTTCGTGCATTGGATAACGGCATTGCAGAGCTGACCTTAGACAGCCAAGGTTCTGTCAACAAACTGGATTTGGCAACGCTAGAAAGTTTAGACCAAGCCCTCGACGCTTTGTCGGGTCGCGATGACATCAAGGGGCTGTTGCTAACCTCTGCCAAATCAGCCTTTATTGTCGGTGCCGACATCACCGAGTTTCTCGGCCTGTTCGCTAAACCCGACCAAGAACTGTCTGATTGGGTATCTCGCGCCAATGCCATTTTCAATCGTTTAGAAGACTTGCCCTACCCAACCCTTAGCGCGATCAAGGGTCATGCGCTAGGCGGTGGCTGTGAATGCATACTCGCCACGGATCTGCGTGTCGCGGGCAAGGATGCGCGTATTGGCCTGCCTGAAACCAAGTTAGGCATCATGCCAGGCTTTGGTGGCACTGTGCGCTTACCGCGGCTTATCGGCGCGGATACTGCGATGGAAATCATCACGGCAGGTAAAGACAAACGTGCCTCTGCCGCTCTCAAAGAAGGCTTGGTAGATGCGGTCGTCGAGAATGACAACCTTCGCGACGCAGCGATTCGAATGCTTAGCCAAGCAATCGACGAGAAAATTGATTGGCAGAGTCGTCGCCAACAGAAAAAACAACCTTTGGGTCTGAATCGTACCGAAGCGGCGATGAGCTTTACCATGGCCAAAGGTATGGTGGCGCAAGTTGCTGGCAAGCATTACCCCGCACCAATGACCGCCGTGACGGCCATTGAAGAAGCCGCAGGGATGACGCGCGATGAGGCGCTCAAGGTTGAAAATCGCTATTTCGTTAAGCTGGCTAAAACCGATGTGGCGCAAGCCTTGGTGGGGATTTTCCTCAATGACCAAGTCATCAAAGGCAACGCCAAACAAGCCGCCAAACAAGGTAAAGATACGGAGCGAGGTGCTGTACTCGGCGCGGGCATTATGGGCGGTGGTATTGCCTACCAATCGGCGCTTAAAGGCGTACCTGTGATGATGAAAGACATCGCCCAAGCCTCACTCGAACTCGGCATGAAAGAAGCAACCAAGCTGCTGAATAAGCAGTTAGAGCGTGGCCGCGTCGATGGCTTTAAAATGGGTCAAGTGCTGTCGTCAATCACCCCAAGCCTCCACTATGCTGGCATTGAGCACAGCGACGTGATCGTCGAAGCCGTGGTCGAGAACCCGAAAGTGAAAACCAGTGTGCTCAAAGAGGTCGAAGCGCTGGTTAGCGAAGAGACGGTGATTGCCTCTAACACCTCCACGATTCCTATCAACACACTGGCGAAGTCTTTATCGCGCCCTGAAAACTTCTGTGGCATGCACTTCTTTAACCCAGTTCACCGCATGCCGTTAGTTGAGGTGATCCGCGGCGAGAAAACCTCTGATGAGACTATTGCACGCGTCGTGGCCTACGCCGCCAAGATGGGTAAATCACCCGTGGTGGTGAACGACTGCCCCGGCTTTTTCGTCAACCGCGTATTGTTCCCCTACTTCCATGCCTTTAGCTTGCTACTACGCGACGGCGTAGACTTTCAGCGCATTGACAAAATCATGGAAAAACAATTCGGCTGGCCGATGGGTCCGGCGTATCTGCTAGACGTGGTCGGGATTGATACCGCGCACCACGCACAGGCGGTGATGGCGGAAGGCTTCCCAGATCGTATGAGCAAATCTGGCCGCGATGCCATTGATGTGATGTTTGAAGCCGAGCGCTTCGGTCAGAAAAACGGCAAAGGTTTCTACCGCTACAGCACAGATAAAAAAGGCAAGCCGAAAAAAGAGGCTGATGAAGCCGTCCCTGAACTGCTCGCCCCCGTCATCCAGGGTGGCCAGGCAGAGATCAGTGACGAAGACATTATCGCGCGCATGATGGTGCCGATGATCAACGAAGTCGCCCGTTGTCTGGAAGAAAACATTATCGCCTCTCCGGCTGAGGCAGACATCGCCTTGGTGTATGGCATTGGCTTTCCGCCATTCCGAGGTGGTGCTTTCCGTTATGTCGATACCTTGGGTGTTGATAACTACGTCGCCATGGCAGACAAATTCTCTGATCTCGGCGCTTTGTATCATGTTCCTGCGGATATGAAACGTCGTGCCGGCGATAAACAGGCTTACTTTGATGTCACACCGGTCAACGCACCGCAATCAGCCTAAGTTTAAGGAGAGAACAATGAACAATGTAGTGATCGTTGACTGTATCCGTACCCCAATGGGCCGCTCAAAAGGCGGTGTGTTTCGCCACGTCCGCGCCGAAGATCTCTCAGCGCACTTGATGAAATCTCTGTTGGCGCGCAACCCTGCGGTAGAAAGCACCAGCATTGAAGACATTTACTGGGGCTGTGTACAGCAAACACTCGAGCAAGGCTTTAATATTGCCCGTAATGCGGCACTCCTTGCTGGCATTCCACATAATGTGGGCGCGACTACCGTCAACCGCCTGTGTGGCTCGTCGATGCAGGCACTACACGATGCGGCTCGCGCGATTATGGTGGGTGACGGCGATACCTTCATCATTGGTGGGGTTGAACACATGGGTCACGTGCCGATGAATCATGGGGTCGACTTCCACCCAGGGATGTCGAAGTCCGTTGCCAAAGCGGCAGGCATGATGGGGCTCACTGCTGAAATGCTCGGCCGTATGCATGGCATCAGCCGTGAAATGCAAGACCAATTTGCTGCGCGCTCCCACGCCCGTGCGCATGCCGCCACCGTGGAAGGCCGCTTTAAAGATGAGATTGCGCCCATTGAAGGCCATGATGCCGATGGCTTATTGACGTTAGTGGAAGACGATGAAGTCATTCGTCCCGAAACCACCGTCGAGAGCCTCGCTGGCCTGCGCCCAGCCTTTGACCCTGCCAATGGCACAGTCACCGCTGGCTCGTCGTCGGCATTATCGGATGGTGCCTCTGCAATGCTGGTGATGAGTGAAGAAAAGGCCAAAGCCTTGGGGCTGCCTATCCGTGCACGTATCCGCGCCATGGGCGTTGCGGGTTGCGATCCCTCGATTATGGGCTATGGTCCAGTACCTGCGACTAAAAAAGCGCTCAAACGTGCTGGGCTTAGCATCGATGATATTGATTTGGTCGAACTGAATGAGGCATTTGCCGCCCAGTCTCTGCCTTGTGTCAAAGATCTCGGCCTGATGGACAAAGTGGATGACAAGGTTAACCTCAACGGTGGTGCCATCGCGCTGGGTCACCCACTAGGTTGTTCCGGTGCACGCATCTCGACCACCTTGTTACATCAAATGGAGCGCCAAGATGCGACGATAGGTTTGGCAACCATGTGTATTGGCTTAGGCCAAGGCATCGCCACTGTGTTCGAACGCGTCTAACGATGAACCTATCATTAACAAAGAGCGGCTGAGTCCGCTCTTTTTTTTGGCTTGCGTCACCCCGCTCGCAATCGCATAGTGATTGATGTAACGCAAGTGGTGGTCACTTCATCCGGCCTAGTATGGCCGCTCACAGACTTCAACCGGGAGAATGCTATGTTTAACGCGCTTGTCCTTGAACAACACGAGAAGCAAACCTTCGCGAAAATCACCTCGCTCGATGACGATTTGCTCCCAGACGGTAATGTGACTGTCGATGTCGATTTTAGCTCCTTGAATTATAAAGACGGCTTGGCCATCACCGGAAAAGGCAAGATTGTTCGCCAATTCCCGATGGTGCCAGGTATCGACTTTGCCGGTACGGTTGCTGATAGCCAACACCCCGACTATCAACCCGGAGATAAAGTGGTGCTCACTGGTTGGGGCGTCGGTGAAGCACACTGGGGAGGCATGGCAGAGAAAGCGCGTGTTAATGGCGACTGGCTCGTTCCCCTTCCAGAGGGGCTCTCTGCGCAACAAGCAATGATGGTAGGCACAGCAGGGTTTACCGCGATGTTATGTGTGCAAGCCTTAATCGATGGTGGCGTCAAACCTGAAGATGGCCCAGTGTTAGTCACCGGTGCCAGTGGCGGCGTTGGCTCTGTCGCGGTCACCTTATTGCATGCATTGGGCTATCGCGTCAGTGCCGTCACAGGCCGTCTTGAAGACAATCAAGCGTGGCTTAAACAACTGGGCGCTGACGAGGTACTCCCACGCGAGTCCTTTAGCGCACCCGGCCGCCCGCTGGATAAGCAACAGTGGGCAGGCGCGATTGATACTGTTGGGAGTCAAATGCTCGCCAATGTTCTCTCACAAATCCACTACGGGGGCACGGTTGCCGCATGCGGCCTTGCCGGCGGTTTTGACTTACCCGCCACTGTGATGCCGTTTATTTTGCGCAATGTGCGATTGCAAGGAGTTGACTCCGTCTCTTGCCCGAAAGCGCAACGTCAAGCTGCGTGGCAGTCACTGACCAAGCTATTGCCCGCCAGCTACTTTGAACAGGCATGCCACACCATCGCTCTGGCGCAAACCCCAGAGTATGCGAATAAAATTATTCAGGGTGAGGTTAAAGGTCGCGTCGTTATTGATATCGCTTACCAAGGCTAACGCAAGCAAAAGGCCAATCTTTGTGATGGATTGGTCTTTTTTGTCGACGCACAGACAAAAAAAATCCCGCTCGAAGAGCGGGGAAGCCCAAGAAAACTGGGAGTGAGTGTAGCTGTTGAGTGAGTTAGCCTAGTCAGGCTGCGAGCGTGGCGTTGAGGCCGATAAGGCTTCTACCAATAACCCCAAAGCTGCGGCGCAGACTGCTAGTGTTGCCAAGAGAGTGTGCTCATGACTATGCGTTAATCCCCAAAAAGCGAACCCGCTCAGCCCTGTGTAAGCAGCGATACGGTGTCCATAAGCCAAGCTCAATTTGCCCGTTTGTGCTTTTCTCATGTCCTCGCCTTTCGTTAACGACTTGTTAAATAATTTACACAAATCATTTACAAGCGCAACCCTGTTTGAATAATTTGTCGCCATAAGTATGATCAAGTCGACACTTTTTGAGGTAACAACAATGACACTCGCTTTTGACCACGCTGATCTCCAACTCGATGCCTTAGGCTTGCGCTGCCCGGAACCTGTAATGATGGTGCGTAAGCGTATCCGCCATATGGATGACGGTCAGACCTTGCTGATTACCGCGGATGACCCGTCAACCACGCGTGATATTCCCAGCTTCTGTCGCTTTATGGACCATACCCTGGTCGCAGCCCAAACCGAGTGCGTGCCATTCCAGTTTTTGATCAAAAAAGGGCTGGCATAACGCCAACCCTTACCGATTCACCATTGTCTTGCGTCAACTCAATAGATACCAGGTATCCAGTACAGCCAACGCTGCAAACATTGCCGCGGCGAGCGCCCGTACGGCAGCGAGCGGGACATGGCGCTGAATTTTATCACCGGCCAGCACCACAGGGACGTTGGCTAGCAGCATACCAATGGTTGACCCAATCACCACCACCCACAATGCTTCATTAAACTGTGCCCCCAATGCCGTGGTGGCGAGCTGGGTTTTATCGCCAATTTCTGCGACAAAAAACGCACAGAAGCTCGCCCAAAACGCGCTTTTGCCCTGAATCCCTTCATCTTCAAGCTTGTCAGGGATCAGCATCCATACCGCCATCACACTAAAGCTGATAATCAAAATGATATGCAATACGGTATCGGTCAGGATATCGGCCGCGACCACGCCAAGCCAGGCGGCAATGGCGTGATTCACTAGTGTCGCCAATAAAATGGCACTGACAATCACCGCAGGTTTTCGAAACCGGGTCGCCAACGCTAGCGATAATAATTGGGTTTTATCCCCGATTTCCGCCAAGGTGACGGTGGAGATAGAAATAGCAAGAACGCTCATGACATTGCTCATCTGGGGCAGGGCTTATTATGATTCAACCACGACAACACACACGCCCCACCCCGGTTCGTGCGATTGTCGTTGGTCTCGTCAAGCCCAGAGCACCTAATGGCAGGCTTGCAATCACCATGAAGATTTTGCTTCAACTATGTTGATGATTGCTCCACTGACTGTGCAGTGGTCGACTACTCCCCAAGACGCCGCTAGTGTACGATTTGAACACTCGCTTGGCAACTTCTATTCCTCCTACCCCTGTACGCAGAAAATAAGCACATCAAAGGCGCACAAAAATCCGCCAGCCCCCTACTGCTTGGGCGCGCTGCGAGTTATAATTGCCAGCTATTTTCTCCATTCATCAACTCGCGCGAACCTGACAATGCATAAATTCGATATCAAAACCTTTCAGGGTATGATCCTCGCGCTGCAGGATTATTGGGCCCAGCAAGGCTGTACCATTGTTCAGCCGCTAGACATGGAAGTGGGTGCAGGTACCTCCCACCCGATGACATGCTTGCGTGCACTTGGTCCAGAGCCCATTGCAGCGGCTTACGTTCAACCTTCTCGTCGTCCTACCGATGGGCGTTATGGCGAGAACCCGAACCGTCTGCAGCATTACTACCAGTTTCAAACCATCCTGAAGCCGTCACCCGATAACATTCAAGAGCTGTATTTAGGCTCGCTGCGTGTGCTGGGGATTGATCCAGAAGTCCACGACATTCGCTTTGTGGAAGATAACTGGGAAAACCCAACGCTGGGCGCTTGGGGCCTAGGTTGGGAAGTCTGGCTGAACGGGATGGAGATCACTCAGTTTACCTACTTCCAACAAGTAGGCGGATTGGAATGTAAACCGGTCACGGGTGAGATTACCTACGGTATCGAACGTCTGGCGATGTACATTCAAGAAGTCGACTCTGTGTATGATCTGGTTTGGACCGATGGCCCATTTGGCAAAGTCACCTACGGCGATATTTTCCACCAAAACGAAGTGGAGCAATCGACCTATAACTTTGAACACGCTGATGTTGATTTTCTGTTCCGCTACTTTGATCAGTGCGAAGCCGAAAGTACCAAGCTACTGGATCTCGAGCAGCCGCTCCCTTTGCCTGCTTACGAACAGATCCTAAAAGCCGGTCATGCGTTCAACCTACTGGATGCGCGCAAAGCCATTTCAGTGACTGAACGTCAACGCTATATTCTGCGCATTCGCACACTGACTAAACGTGTCGCCGAAGCCTACTACGCATCTCGCGAAGCGCTAGGCTTCCCGATGTGCCGACACAGCAAATAAGGGAGCATCATGGCAACGCAAAATTTCCTGATTGAGCTCGGCACTGAAGAGCTACCACCAACAGCATTGCGCACACTGGCTGAAGCCTTCGCGAGTCAGTTTGAAGCGCAACTAAAAGACGCTGATCTGAGCCACCAAGGTATCACTTGGTACGCGTCCCCGCGTCGCTTAGCACTTAAAGTGGCTGCTTTGAGCGATCGCCAGCCAGATAAAGTGGTTGAGAAACGCGGTCCTGCGGTCAAAGCCGCCTTTGACGCAGACGGCAATCCCACCAAAGCCGCCATGGGTTGGGCGCGCGGTAACGGGATTGATGTGAGCGAAGCCGAGCGCCTAAAAACTGATAAAGGTGAGTGGTTGCTGTATCGTCAACACGTACCTGGCCAAGCCATTGACGCCTTACTGCCGGTACTGGCCGATAACGCCCTAAGCAAACTGCCTATTCCTAAACCCATGCGCTGGGGTGACAAAGACACCCAGTTTATCCGCCCAGTGAAAACCTTGGTGATGCTGTATGGGGACACCTTGATTGAAGGCACCATTCTTGGCGTGGCATCCGATCGCGTGATTCGAGGTCACCGCTTTATGGGTGAATCGAGCTTAACGCTGGATCATGCTGACCAATACCCAGAGCGCCTTGAGCGTGAAGGTAAGGTCATGGCCGATTATGAAAAGCGTAAAGCATTGATTATTAAAGATGCCAAAGCAGCGGCTGACGCGGTTGGTGGGGTTGCTGAGCTTGATGACGACTTGGTTGAAGAAGTCACCTCTTTGGTGGAATGGCCAGTGGTACTGACTGCCTCTTTTGAGAACAAGTTCCTTAAGGTGCCATCAGAAGCGCTGGTGTACACCATGAAAGGCGATCAAAAGTACTTCCCTGTCTATGACGCTAATGGCGAGCTACTGCCCAAGTTCATCTTCGTGTCTAACATCGAATCGAAAGATCCAGCGCAAGTTATCTCAGGCAATGAAAAAGTCGTGCGTCCTCGCCTCGCGGATGCGGAGTTCTTCTTTGATACAGACCGCAAGCGCCCATTGATTGATCGCCTGCCAGAGCTAGATAGCGCGGTATTCCAAAAGCAACTGGGTACCATCAAAGATAAAACCGACCGCATTACTGCACTCGCAGGACAGATTGCAGAGCGTATCGGTGCCGACAAGGCACACACTGAGCGCGCAGGCCAACTGGCTAAATGTGATCTCATGACCTCGATGGTGTTTGAGTTCACCGAGACCCAAGGCGTGATGGGCATGCACTATGCGCGTCATGATGGCGAGCCTGAAGCCGTAGCGCTGGCGCTGAATGAGCAATACTGGCCGCGCTTTGCCGGTGATAAGCTACCTACGACGCCGGTCTCCTCAGCACTCGCAATGGCTGACAAAATGGATACCATCGTGGGCATCTTTGGTATTGGTCAAGCACCTAAAGGGAGTGACCCCTTCGCCCTACGTCGGGCCGCATTAGGGGTTCTGCGTATTGTCGTCGAGAATGGCTATCAGCTTGATCTTGTCGACCTTATTCGTGATGCCAAAGCCCAGTACGATGACCGTTTGACGCACAAAGAGGTAGAGACGGACGTTCTCGACTTTATGCTAGGTCGTTTCCGCGCCTGGTACCAAGATATGGGCTATAGCGTCGATATTATCCAAGCGGTTTTAGCCCGTCGTCCAACCAAGCCTGCTGACTTTGACAGCCGCGTTAAAGCGGTGTCGCACTTCCGCAGTCTGGAAGAAGCCGAAGCACTCGCCGCCGCCAACAAGCGAGTAGGCAATATCTTGGCCAAGTATGATGGCGAGCTTCCTAGCAACGTCGATACTGGCTTGCTACAAGAAGACGCAGAAAAAGCATTGGCGAACGTGGTAGCAGAGAAAGTCGCTGCAGTTAAACCTCTTTTTGCTGACAGCGATTATCAAGGCGCGCTGACCGAGCTGGCACAATTGCGCACACCGGTTGATACCTTCTTTGACAACGTGATGGTCATGGCAGATGATCCCGCACTGAAAGCCAACCGTTTAGCGATGCTTCACCTTATCCGTGAGCAATTCCTCAACGTGGCAGATATCTCTGTTCTACAGAAGTAATCATCAGCAACACACCACTCAGCCCCGCCATGGTGCGGGGCTTTTTTTGGCTATTTAAACGCGCACGCCCCTGTTGGCCACTCACTCTCGTCTTATTAGCGACCAACTCACACCCTCATTATTGGTTTTTAACCTCAATGACGCTAATCACCCTGTTTGTCGAGTCAAGCCGAGTTGGTTTCACGTGAAACACGCGGCTTGTTATCCCTTTCAACGACTTTTCTCCCGAGTGTGTACCGATAACGTAACAACCCCCGTCAACCATGCCAGTTAGTGACCAAGAGATAACAACTTTATCAGACTTTCTTTTAGACAATAGATTGTTGTATGTTGATTGCAGCTTAACCACAACAACGATACAGATATTTAAAGGCAGTAATCATGGAAGTCACTCACTTTGGCGAGAAGTTAGCAAATCACTCGGGCATCACACAGTTAATGGACGATCTTAATGACGGCTTACGTAATCCAGATGCCATTATGCTAGGTGGCGGCAACCCCGCTGCGATACCGGAAATGCTCGATTACTTCAAAACACTGAGCCAGTCGATGCTCGATGATGGAAGCCTCGTTCATGCGATGGCCAACTATGATGGGCCACAAGGCAAGTCGGCATTACTAAATGCCCTCGCCGAGCTTCTTAATAAAACCTATGGCTGGCAGCTTTCTAGTAAAAACATCATGCTGACCAATGGCAGCCAAAGTGCGTTCTTTTATCTGTTTAATCTATTGGCTGGACGATACGCCGATGGCACCCACAAAAAAATCTTGCTGCCTCTCGCGCCGGAATATATCGGTTACGGTGACGCCGGAATTAACGACGACATTTTCGTCAGCTACCAGCCTGAAATAGAATTGCTCGACAACCGTCAATTCAAATATCACGTCGACTTTAGTCGCCTAACAATTGATGACAACATTGGAGCCATCTGTGCCTCCCGCCCGACCAACCCGACCGGCAATGTACTCACTGATAGCGAAATCCATCAGCTTGATCAGTTGGCACGTGATAACAATATTCCACTAATTATCGATAACGCGTACGGTACCCCCTTCCCTGATATCATTTTTGAAGACGTCGCACCGTTCTGGAATGAAAACACCATACTCTGCTCTAGCCTCAGTAAATTAGGTTTGCCTGGTGTGCGTTGCGGCATTGTGATCGCCAACGAAGATGTCATCCAAGCCATGTCAAATATCAATGGCATTGTAAGTTTATCTCCCAACAGTGTTGGGCCAGCGATGGCACTTTCAATGATAGAGCGTGGCGACCTACTCCGCCTGAGTAAAGACGTCGTTCGTCCCTTCTATCAGAAAAAGTCGCAAAGAATATTAAACATGGTGCTTGAAACCATTAACGATGAACGTGTTCGTGTTCATAAACCAGAAGGTGCCATCTTCCTATGGCTGTGGTTCAACGATCTCCCTATCTCCACCCAAGATCTATATAAACGTTTAAAAGCGCGCGGTGTGCTGGTGGTACCCGGCGAGTACTTCTTTATTGGTGTCGATCACGAAGGCTGGGATCATGCTAAGCAATGTATCCGAATGAACTACGTGCAAGATGACAAGATGATGCAGAAAGGCATTGATATTATCGCTGAAGAAGTCGCGCGCGCCTACAACGAGGAATAAGCCTTGGTTTCACGTGGAACACTGGCTAATGGACGTTCCACGTGAAACCTTTTATAGATTTCCTATCTCATGGTTTTGAGTCAACACCCAAAGAACAACTCGTCATTCAAATATTGCACGAGACTTTTGGACAAGGTGAAGAAGTCGCTCATCTCGCACCACTTAAGACCAAGTAGGCTCACAGAAAAAAGTCATCAACCAGCACTGCTAATGACACGCCTTTCTTTCCTTGCAAGCGAACCTACCCTTAAGGAAGGCGTACCACTACACTCCCTCCCAAGTAGCCGTCGACTCAATCTATGTGGTCAGCCCGAACGTCGATTGGTTTAGTTTGATAGGCCAGACGAGATGGTTTGCTATTGGTATTCTTATATGTTTCACGTGAAACATTACCCTTGCTCTCATTAATATATCTATCGAGAGAGGACGTTCTTGGCTGGGAACTGACACACCAGTATTTGTTCATTCAGCGGTAGAGCGTTAGTCACGTATTACTGAGCCAGATCTCGTTTAGAGGCGGATAGGCAACCGGCAGCGATAGACAGATCTATGTGGACGGGATAAATCATCAGGCGCTTTACAGCTTCGGATGTCACGACGGATTGGCAGGCTCGTCTTAGGTGTATAGTCGATAAAAAGGGCAGCATGGCTGCCCTCTCCCTTATCGTGAACCACTCGGGATTTAAGGTTTACTCAGCGTTTTCTAGCAAACGGCTACCGATTTCGATACGACGAGGCTTTTCTTCCTCTGGTACTTCGCGTACTAAATCAATATGTAGCATGCCGTTTTCCATGTCTGCCCCTGTCACTTTAATATGATCATCGAGCTGGAACTTGCGCTCGAAATCGCGCTCGGCAATGCCTTGGTACAAGAACTTAGTATCTTGATTACGAGCACCCTTTTTACCGGCGACGATTAGGCTATTTTTTTGCTGAGTGATATCCACCTCATCTTGGCTAAAGCCTGCTACCGCCATGGTGATGCGGTATTGGTTTTCTTGGCTTTGCTCTATGTTGTAAGGAGGAAATCCACCCGCATTATTGGTATTGCTGTTTTCAACCAGATCGAATAAACGATCGAAACCAATTGCAGTACGATAGAGTGGAGAGAAATCAAAGTTACGCATAATCTTACCCTTCCTATGAAGCAATAAAATGTTATCTACGGCCTTCCAACTCGGACAAGCCCCCGGCGACCCAATGGCATCGCCTCATTACTCTATATAAGGTTGCGCAAATTGATTTCAATGGCTGATCGTAAAATTTTTTGTTTCGTGAGTGGCGCACTATTCTATACCTCACCACTCTCCCCAAGCGCATCGCACTAATCGAGCGGCGCTACGCGCACCAGATGCCCATCAGGATCTTGAATCACGAAGGTTCGACCAAACACATCATCATAAGGGGACTGCACCACATCGATGGTTAGGTTGTTCGACCATTGGTCAAAAAGCGCATCAACGTCATCATTGGTGGGTACCATAATGCCAATTTCACTCAGTCGGGTGATTGATGGTGAGGGCTGCTCGCCGCCTGTCCACAATGCAAACAAGGCATCGCCCTGTTCAGACGCTGAAAAGGCTACATATCTGGGGCTGGTAAATACCGGCTCGCACTGAAAGAGTTGTTGGTAGAATTCCACAGAACGCTCAATATCAGAAACATAAACCAGTTGGAGGTTAGCACGCGTTTTTATAGACATAAGGCTTCCTATCACTCTGCTGTTAAGAGAATGACGAGATTACTCGTGCCAAAAACAACTGTATATATAAACAGTTATGTATTGCGATTTGCCTCGCAAATAGATATGAAAAAGGCCAGCAATGCTGGCCTTAATTGTTGATAAACAGTTGATTTATCGGTTATACGTCGAGGTTTTCTACTTTCAGCGCATTATTTTCGATAAACGCACGGCGTGGCTCAACTTGATCACCCATCAAGGTGGTAAACAGCTCGTCGGCCGCTACCGCATCCTGAATCGTCACCTGCATCATACGACGGCCCTCTGGATCCATGGTGGTTTCCCAAAGCTGCTCTGGGTTCATCTCTCCCAAACCTTTGTAGCGCTGACGCGATACCCCACGGGTTGACTCTTTAATCAACCAGTTGAGCGCTTGCTCAAAGCTCTCTACGGCTTGGGTACGCTCACCGCGCTTGACATACGCCCCTTCATCCAAGAGATCATTCAAGGTCTCTGACAAGCTGGCGATTCGACCGTACTCTTTCGAGTTCAGGAAGTCATAGCTCACCAAGTACTTGTAATCAACACCATGAGTCCGCACCACCAGCTCTGGTACCCATACTTGGTGCTCTTCATCAAGTCGGCACGATGCCTGATACTGGCTTTCTCCCGTCGACTTACGATTCAAAATCTCAACGATGTTTTCTACCCATTGCTTAGCGGCCCACTCGTCGCGTAGGTCGTCGACTGACAAGCGCGGTTGATAAAGTAGCTCATTAAGCAGCGCGGCGGGATAGCGACGCTTCATACGCTGGATCAGCTTGAGTACACCGTTGTACTCTTTCACCAACTTCTCGAGTGACTCGCCGTGCATCGCTGGCGCATCTGGGTTCACGAACAATGACGCGTTTTCCAACGCCAGTGCCACCTGATACTGCTCCATCGCCTCATCATCTTTGATGTATTGCTCTTGCTTGCCCTTTTTCACTTTATAAAGCGGTGGCTGAGCAATATAGATGTAGCCACGCTCAATCAACTCTGGCATTTGGCGATAGAAGAAGGTCAGCAGCAAGGTACGAATATGCGAGCCGTCGACATCCGCATCGGTCATGATAATAATACTGTGGTAACGCAATTTATCCGGATCGTACTCTTCGCGGCCAATCCCGCACCCCATTGCCGTGATCAGTGTCGCCACTTCTTGCGAGGACAACATCTTATCAAAACGGGCTTTCTCGACGTTGAGGATCTTACCTTTCAAAGGCAAGATCGCTTGGTTCTTACGGTTACGCCCTTGCTTGGCTGAGCCGCCCGCCGAGTCACCCTCCACAATGTAGAGTTCGGATAACGCCGGATCTTTTTCTTGGCAGTCGGCAAGCTTGCCGGGAAGGCCAGCTAAATCCAACGCGCCTTTACGACGCGTCATTTCACGTGCTTTGCGTGCCGCATCACGCGCTCGGGCCGCGTCAATGATCTTGGTACATACCACTTTCGCATCGGCCGGATGCTCAATCAGAAAGTCTGATAAGTGGCTGCTCATGGCGGATTCAACCGCCGACTTCACTTCTGATGACACCAACTTGTCTTTGGTCTGGCTGGAAAACTTAGGATCCGGCACTTTTACCGAGACCACCGCGGTCAAGCCTTCACGGGCATCATCGCCAGACGTCGCGGCTTTGGCCTTTTTGGAGTAGCCTTCTTTATCCATGAAGCTGTTGAGCGTGCGCGTCAAGGCCGCGCGGAAGCCGGCCAGGTGCGTACCGCCATCGCGCTGCGGAATATTGTTGGTAAAGCAATAGATATTCTCTTGATAGCCATCATTCCACTGCATCGCCACTTCGACACTCACTCCGTCTTCACGGGTGTGTTCAAAGTGGAAGACTGATGGGTGGATGGAGGTCTTCTTGTTGTTGAGGTGTTCAACAAACGCACGGATCCCGCCTTCGTATCTAAAGTGATCCGCTTTGTCTTCTTCGCGCTCGTCAATCAGCTTAATGGAGACACCCGAATTGAGGAAAGACAACTCACGCAAGCGCTTGGCAAGCACGTCATAGTTAAAGTTGATATCAGAGAATGTCTCTTCACTTGGCCAGAAACGAATACGAGTACCGGTTTGATCGGTCTCCCCCATTTCAGCCAACGGCCCCAACGGTTCGCCGTGTGCAAAGTTAAGCTGGTGAACATGGCCATTACGCCAAATGGTCAACTCGAGTTTTTCTGACAAGGCGTTGACCACCGACACCCCCACTCCGTGAAGGCCGCCAGATACTTTGTAAGAGTTGTCATCAAACTTACCGCCAGCGTGAAGGACGGTCATGATCACTTGTGCAGCCGATACACCTTCTTCCTCATGAATATCGACCGGAATACCACGACCATCGTCGCGAACCGATACCGAGCCATCCTCGTGGATGGTCGCCACGATATCATTACAATGTCCGGCCAGTGCTTCATCGATCGAGTTATCGACCACCTCAAACACCATGTGGTGCAGGCCGGTACCATCGTCGGTATCGCCGATATACATTCCCGGACGCTTACGCACGGCATCCAAGCCCTTCAGTACCTTGATACTCGATGAATCGTATTCGTTGGACATTGAGTTACTCTCGCTTATTTATCCTGCGTTAATTTTGCCATGTTCCACATGAAACATCTTACTATTTTCGTCGCAAATTTCCGCGACTTGATCGGCACTAATGGCGCTAACAAAAACCTGAGCCCCGATACGGGTCAGCTCACTGGCCAAGAGTGCTCGCCGGCGACTGTCTAATTCGGAAGCAAAGTCATCGATTAAGTAGATACAAGCGATACCTTGCTCCTCGCTATATAACTGGCCTTGTGCAAGCCGAAGTGCACACACCATGAGTTTTAACTGGCCGCGCGATAGCACATCATCGACTGGGGTACCTGCCACCTTGATACGCAAGTCGGCTTTATGCGGCCCTGACACCGTGTATCCCATCTGCTGGTCGCGCTCAAAGTTCGCCGCCAACAATGCCTGATAGTCGGCACCTCGCTCCCATCCTTGGTAAAAGCGAAACTGGATGGAAAACTCGGGGAGAAAGGCTTGGCACAATGCGGTCGCTCGCGCGGCCACCGCATCAACGTATGCTTGACGCCATGCGCTGATTTGCTCGGCAAGGCGTGCTAGTTCCGTATCCCATACTTGAATATCGCCATAGTGGCGCGCTGTTTTCAACGCGGCGTTGCGTTGCTTCGTCAGGCGTTTTACGCGCGTCCACGCTTCAAAAAATCCTGGCTCAGAATGAAACACCCCCCAATCGATAAACGCACGACGAAACTTGGGGCCATCGGTTAACAACTCGAACCCTTCCGGGGTGATCAATTGCAATGGCAGCACTTTGGCCAGGGCCACCAGCTTTTGCCCTTTTTCTTGACCAATTTTAACATCTGCACTGCCATCTCGGCGCTTTTGAATCCCGACCGGAAGCAAGATCCCATCTTGCGTTTTTACGCGACCATGTACCGTAAGATGAGGTTGCTGATGACGTATCACTCGGCTATTAAGCGCGCTGCGAAAAGAGCGCCCATGACCGAGAAAGTGAATGGCTTCCAAGACACTGGTTTTACCACTGCCATTGGGGCCAATTAAAAAGTTAAAGCCTGACGACAATGCAATATCGCAGGCTTCAATATTTCGAAAGTCGTGAACGACCAGTCGTGATAGCGCCATAACCTAGAGGCGAATTGGCATCACAACATACATGGCGTCTTCGCGATCGCAGTCCTCAATCAAGGTACTACCCACCGCGTCTGTCATCGAAAAACGCACCTTGTCACAACGTAAAACATTGAGCACATCGAGCACGTAACTGACATTAAAACCGATTTCAATTGGCTCACCTTGATAGTCGACTTCCAAAAACTCTTCCGCTTCTTCTTGCTCGGGGTTATTGGCAGAGATACGCAGCTCGCTCCCTTCAATATTCATTCGTACGCCGCGAAATTTCTCGTTCGATAATACCGCCGCCAATGACAGCGCTTGTTTTAACTCCGCGCAATTGACTTCCAACGTACGAGAGGTTGATTGCGGCAACACACGGCGATAGTCAGGGAAACGCCCATCCACCAATTTAGAGGTAAAAGTCACGTTACCCACCACCGCACGAATATTGGACGCGCCAATTTGGATATTCACCGGGTGCTCGCTGTCATCGAGCAAACGCGCCAACTCACTGACGCCTTTACGTGGCACAATCACTTGTTGTGCGGGCAACCCCTCTTCCATGGATAAATGGCATACCGCCATCCGGTGGCCGTCCGTCCCGACCGTACGCAATGTGTGCCCGTCCGTTTCGAACAAAAGCCCATTAAGGTAATAGCGCACATCTTGATTTGCCATCGAAAACTGGGTGGCGTCAATCAGATGACCCAGCTTGCTTTGCGGCACTTGTAAGCTCACTTCGGCATGCCAGTCTTCGATGTTGGGATAATCTGAAGCCGGTAAGGTCGATAAGGTAAAGCGGCTTCGCCCTGCGCGTACCACCACGCGGTCGCCTTCTTGCGCCACTGTGATACGGGCTTCGCTATGTAAGCCTTTGATGATATCCATAAACTTACGCGAGGGCACAGTGATAGCGCCATCAAGATGCTCACTGTCTAGCGGCGCGGTGGCATTGAGCTCAACCTCCATATCGGTCGCCGTCAGCTTAAGTTGCTGCTCCGCCACTTCAATTAATAGGTTACTTAAAATCGGCAAGGTGCTACGCCCGCCTAACGCCCCAGAGACTTGCTGAAGCGGTTGAAGTAATTGCTCACGCGTAAGAGTAAATTTCATAATTAGGACGACAATGTTCGAATCAGGTTAGAGTAATCTTCTTTAATGTCGTGACTTTCTTCACGCAGTTGCTCAATCTTACGACAAGCATGCAGTACTGTAGTGTGGTCACGACCGCCAAATGCATCACCAATTTCCGGTAAGCTGTGGTTAGTCAGCTCTTTCGCTAACGCCATCGCCATCTGTCGAGGTCGCGCCACCGAGCGAGACCGACGCTTGGATAACAAGTCTGCCATCTTGATTTTATAATATTCAGCCACGGTTTTCTGGATATTATCGATGGTGACCAATTTTTCTTGCAAGGCGAGCAGATCGCGCAGGGCTTCACGTACGAAATCGATGGTGATCGCTCGCCCGGTAAAGTTGGCATTAGCGATCACCCGGTTAAGCGCCCCTTCCAGTTCACGCACGTTTGAGCGCAGACGCTTTGCGATAAAGAAAGCCACCTCATCAGGTAAACGAATGGCATGGTCTTCCGCTTTTTTCATCAAAATCGCCACGCGGGTTTCCAGCTCAGGCGGCTCAATCGCCACGGTCAGGCCCCAACCAAATCGCGATTTTAAGCGATCCTCGACCCCGTTTATCTCTTTAGGATAGCGGTCGGAGGTGAGAATGATCTGCTGGTTACCCTCGAGCAACGCATTAAAGGTATGGAAGAATTCTTCTTGTGACCGTTCTTTGTTGGCAAAAAATTGAATATCATCGATCAACAATGCATCGACACTGCGGTAATAACGCTTAAATTCTTCAATCGCGTTGTTTTGTAGCGCTTTGACCATATCTTGCACAAAGCGCTCTGAGTGCATGTACACCACACGCGCATCCGCTTTGCGATCAGAAATGGCATTCCCCACCGCATGCAATAAGTGCGTTTTACCTAAACCCGTGCCGCCATATAGAAAAAGCGGGTTGTAGGCAGCACCCGGATTGTCTGAGACCTGACGTGCGGCCGCCAAGGCTAACTGGTTAGATTTACCCTCAACAAAGTTATTAAACTTGTGTTTGGGATTGACGTTGGAGCGATGATTAACATCCGATTGCACCGGCGACGGGGCAGGCTCCCACACACGTCCTTGCGGCGGCGCAGGCGCGGCTTGTTGCGGCGCGGGCGCAGCCGCAGGACCGGCAGGTGCCGCTTGCGGCGTCGCGGCAACCGGTTTGCTCCCCACCTCAAAGCGAAGCATGGGTACGTCGACACCACAAAACTCGTTCAGCAATTGATTAATTTGATGCAGATACTTATCTCGCACCCAATCAAGCACAAAACGGTTTGGGGCAAAGAGGGTCAACGTATTGTCATTGAGCTCGGCCTGAAGTGGCCGTACCCACATACTGAATTCTGTCGCAGGTAAATCATCTTGAAGACGTTCAAGACACTGCAACCAAAGCGATGATGACACGTTTGACTCCACGCAGTTGTACCGAAAAGAGAAAGGCTTCAATGGTACTCCTGTCGCGTCCAGATCGCTACCCACACGATCCCGAAATCAGTGAATAAGATCCGAGTTATTCACATAGATCCCACAGAAATACGCGAGATCGCCACAACAAACCCATGTTTTACTCACAAGAACAGGATCAGATTGGCCAATAATCCTGTTCTTTCCTTGTGCATAATCTTGAGCAATATCGGGGTTATCCCCTGTTTTACGCGAAAAATGCGGTGCATAAGTTATGACTCATAACAAGAAGGTATTTCTCGCGAGCCGCTGCCACCCTCTATATTACGCACCTTATCAATATCGATGTGGTTACTACGGAGCTTTTCATGACTAAATGGTTCATCAACGCCTTGCTCAGCGTGAGCATGATTCTCACTGCCCCCGCCTTTGCTTCTGAAACAGTAAAAGTGGGCATGTCTGGCCGCTACTTTCCGTTTACCTTTGTTAAACAAGACCAGCTGCAAGGCTTTGAGGTTGATTTGTGGGATGAGATTGGCGCGCGCAACGACTACGATGTTGAGTATGTCACCGCTAACTTCTCAGGACTGTTTGGTCTATTACAAACCGGCCGTATCGATACGATTTCAAACCAAATCACCATCACCGATGAGCGCCAGGCGAAGTACCTGTTCACTGACCCGTATGTGGTGGACGGCGCACAAATCACGGTTCGTAAAGGCAATGATGCCATTAACGCGGTCGCCGATCTGAAAGGCAAAACCGTGGCCGTTAACTTAGGCTCGAACTTTGAGCAGCTACTACGTGAACATTCAGCCGCTGATGACATCAACATCAAAACCTATGAAACCGGGATTGAACACGATGTGGCCCTGGGCCGTGCCGACGCCTTTATTATGGATCGCCTCTCCGCACTACAATTGATCAAAGAGTCAGGTCTGCCCCTACAATTAGCAGGACAACCTTTTGAAACCATTGCCAATGCATGGCCGTTTGTCGACTCAGAGCGTGGTCAACGCTTACGTGATGAAGTCAATGCTGCGCTAAACGCGATGCGTGAAGACGGCACCTTGGCGGATATCTCAACCAAATGGTTTGGTGGCGATATCACTAAAAAGTAAGTGTTTACTTTCATTTAATAAGCCCGCGTTGGCGGGCTTTTTTGTTTAAAGGTCAATCATGGCGTTCGATTTTGATTACATGGCCTCCTTGTTTCCCCTGCTACTGCGTTATTTGGGGATTACCATGGAGATGGCTGTACTGGGCCTCATCTTCGCGCTCGCCCTCGCCGTGGCGATTGCACTGATCCGCGTGTTTCGCATTCCTTTACTCAATGGCTTAGCGCAAGTGTTTATCAGCTTCTTCCGCGGCACGCCGTTATTGGTGCAGCTGTTTTTGCTTTATTATGGCCTCCCTCAGGTGATCCCCGCCTTGGTAGGGATGGAAGCCTTTACCGCCGCTGTCATCGGTATCAGCCTGCACTTTTCTGCCTATATGGCCGAGTCAATCCGCGCCGCCATTACCGGCGTGGATCGTAGTCAGATGGAAGCCAGTCTGGCGGTGGGCATGACCACCCGCCAAGCGATGCAACGTATCATCTTGCCGCAAGCGGTGCGTATCGCTCTGCCATCCTTGATGAACTACTTTATCGATATGATTAAAGCCACGTCACTCGCCTTTACCCTAGGGGTTGCGGAAATCATGGCACAGGCGCAAATGGAAGCGTCATCCAGCTTCAAGTTCTTTGAAGCTTACTTAGCGGTGGCACTCATCTATTGGGCGGTGGTCGTAGCATTGACACGCGTTCAGTATTGGGCAGAGGCACACCTTAATAAGGCGTATCAACGATGATAAAGATAGAGAAGCTCAAAAAAATCTATCAAGGAGTAGCGGTGCTTGACGGCATCGATCTCACTATCGACCGAGGCGAAATAGTTTGCATTATTGGCCCTAGCGGCACCGGCAAGTCCACCTTGTTGCGTTGCATTAACTTTCTCGAGCGCGCCGAGCAAGGGGTCATCAAAATTGGGGAACAACGCGTTGATAGCGGCAACATGGCCACCCGTAAGCAGGATATTCTGGCGTTGCGGCGTCAAACCGGCTTTGTTTTCCAAAATTATGCGTTATTTGCTCACCTCAATGCCCGTGACAACATTGCCGAAGGGCTACGCACCGTTAAGGGATGGGCGAAAGACAAAGCCCGTGAGCGTGCCCAGCAAATCCTCGATGATATTGGCCTTGGCGATAAAGGAGATCATTACCCGGCCTCTTTATCCGGTGGACAACAGCAACGGGTTGGCATCGGCCGGGCGATGGCGCTGGAGGCTGAGCTGCTGCTGTTTGATGAACCCACGTCTGCCCTCGATCCAGAATGGGTTGGCGAAGTCCTGGCATTGATGAAAAAGCTCGCGACTCGCCACCAAACCATGCTGGTGGTCACCCATGAGATGCAGTTTGCTCGCGATGTGGCGGATCGGGTGGTCTTTATGAACGACGGCCACATTATTGCCCAAGGGACACCGAATTGGTTATTTAACCAATGCGACGATCCTCGTTTGCATAAGTTTTTGAATCAAGTCGGGATCACCCCCTAGTCGCCGATCGCTTGGGATCGATCCTTGCGATCTGTGCCTAAGCGCTTATAATTCACCGCCCGGAGTGGCGTCGGTTAGTGATTGACTAATCGTTAGTCAATGGCTACAATCCGCCCTCTTTGTTGAGAGGCGTCGGAGACAAGCCTAGTGCTACCCTCCCACGTCGGGTTAACAAACCTAACACTGATCAGTAATAAAGGTAGAAACCATGAAACGCACTTTTCAACCTTCAGTTCTAAAGCGTAAGCGCACTCACGGTTTCCGTGCGCGCATGGCGACTAAGAACGGCCGTAAGGTCATTGCCGCTCGCCGTGCGAAAGGCCGCAAGCAGCTTTCTAAATAATCCGCAGTGATTTGTGAATAAGCTCGCTTATCCTCGGGAGTTACGTCTGCTAACTCCCGAACATTTCAGTGCCGTCTTCCAGCAACCGCATCGCGCAGGTTCGCCGCACTTAACTATACTCGCCAGAAATAATCCACTCGGCCATCCACGTCTCGGTCAAGCTGTACCGAAAAAGCAAATCAAACTTGCTGTTGATCGCAACCGCTTTAAACGTGTGGTCCGCGAAAGCTTTCGTTTACGTCAACATCAACTGCCGGCGAAAGACTTTGTGGTGATCGCGAAAAAAAGTGCCAACAATCTGAGCAATCAAGCGCTACGAGACGAATTGGACAAGTTATGGCAACGTTTGTCGCGACCGCCGCGCAAAAAGCGCTCATCGCGCTGATTCGGGGATACCAACTGGTCATCAGTCCATTAATTGGACCACGATGCCGGTTTACACCAACCTGCTCTCACTACGCCATCATGGCGATTCAATCCCATGGTGTGATAAAAGGGTGTTGGTTGGCAGGCAAACGTCTATTAAAATGCCACCCTTTGAATGATGGCGGCTACGATCCTGTACCGCCTTGCGACCACCATAACAGAGACAATTAACAATGGATTCCCAACGCAATATCCTGTTGATTGCCCTATTGTTCGTTTCTTTCATGCTCTACATGGAATGGAACAAACCAGATTCCCCGCAACCGCAGGGACAGGGCGTTGAGCAGCAGCAAACCACTCACAGTGACGTGCCAAGCAGCAATGACGGTGATACCACGTCTCTTGATGCACAGCCTGTCTCTGACAAGCTTGTCACCATCAACACTGACGTTTTAACACTGAAAATTGATACGCAAGGCGGTGATGTTGTCCACGCCGAGCTCCCGCAATATGATGCCGAGCTGGATTCTGACAATGCCTTCACGCTGTTGCACAGCAAACCTGATCATACCTTTGTGGCACAAAGCGGCTTAATTGGTGCGGACGGCATCGATACGGCTGAGGGTCGCGCACAATACCAGGTGACGCAAAACAACTTCTCGCTCTCAGACGATCAAGACACCTTACGAGTGCCAATGACGGTTGAGAAAGATGGCATTACCTATACCAAAACCTTCGTGTTTGAGCGTGGTAGCTATGCGGTGGATGTTGAACACACTATCAACAACCAAACCGACAACAATGCCAGTGTCACCATGTATACCCAGCTAAAGCAAAACTTGCTGGACGATGGCGGCAGCTTGACCATGCCCACCTATCGCGGTAGCGCCTACTCCACTGACGACAAGCGTTACGAGAAGTACAGCTTTGATGATATGCAAAGCAAAAACCTGAACGTGACGTTTAACCAAGGTTGGGCCGCGATGATCCAGCACTACTTTGCTACCGCGTGGATCCCACGGGCGGACAATAATGTGCTGAGCACCCGTACCACGGCGCAATACGGCTATATCCAAACCAAGACTCGCGATACCATTGCCGCTGGCACCAGCAAGACGCTGACAGCCACCTTATGGGTAGGCCCTAAACTGCAAGAGCAAATGGCCGCGGTGGCACCAAGCTTGGATTTGGTGGTCGACTACGGCTGGCTGTGGTTTATCGCTAAACCGCTGCACTGGTTGCTCTCCACCATCCAAACCTTTGTGAGTAACTGGGGTCTGGCCATCATTATGCTGACCTTCATCGTCCGTGGTGCCATGTATCCGCTGACCAAAGCGCAGTACACCTCAATGGCCAAGATGCGCATGCTACAGCCTAAGCTGCAAGAGATGAAAGAGCGTATCGGTGACGATCGTCAGCGCATGAGCCAAGAGATGATGGAGCTCTATAAGCGTGAGAAGGTCAATCCACTTGGGGGCTGTTTACCGCTTGTCCTACAAATGCCGATTTTCATTGCTTTGTACTGGGCGTTGATGGAATCGGTAGAATTGCGTCATGCGCCGTTCTTTGGCTGGATTCAAGACTTGTCGGCACAAGACCCATACTATGTGCTACCGCTGTTGATGGGCGCATCCATGTTCCTGATCCAGAAGATGAGCCCGACCACGGTCACCGATCCGATGCAGCAGAAGATCATGACCTTTATGCCTGTGGTCTTTACGTTCTTCTTCTTGTTCTTCCCATCTGGCCTGGTTCTATACTGGCTGGTATCGAACGTGGTCACGCTTATCCAACAGACCTTGATTTACAAGTCGTTGGAGAAAAAAGGCCTGCATTCACGCTCGTAACTCAGGCCGTGTCACGTAATAATGAAAAGGCGACCCGGCGGTCGCCTTTTTGTCGTTTATGGCCTTCGGGCCTGTTATTGAATTAAAGAGTGTGCATTATGGCTCAAACCGACACAATTGTGGCGCAAGCCACTGCAACAGGCCGCGGCGGCGTGGGGATTGTCCGCGTGTCTGGCCCGCTCGCCCATGAAATTGGTACAAAAATGACGGGGCGCGAGTTAGTGCCACGTCGTGCGGATTATTTGCCCTTTCTCGATCAGGAAGGTCAACCTATCGATCAGGGCATTGCCTTATTCTTTAAAGGCCCTCACTCGTTCACAGGCGAGGATGTGCTTGAACTTCAAGGCCATGGTGGCCCCGTGATCATGGACATGCTTATTCAGCGTATCAGTGCCTTTTCTGGGGTGCGTGCCGCACGACCCGGTGAGTTCTCCGAGCGCGCGTTTTTAAACGACAAACTGGATTTAGCCCAAGCTGAAGCGATTGCCGACTTGATTGATGCCAGCTCCGAGCAAGCCGCCCGCTCGGCCTTACAATCGCTACAAGGTGCCTTCTCTAGTCAGGTGAATACGCTGGTGGAAAAAGTGATTCACCTGCGTATTTACGTTGAAGCGGCGATCGACTTTCCCGATGAAGAAATTGACTTTCTCTCTGATGGCAAGGTTGCCAGCGACCTTAACCATATTATCGAGCACCTTGCCACACTGCGTAAAGAAGCCAATCAAGGGGCAATCATGCGTGAGGGAATGAAAGTGGTGATCGCAGGCCGCCCCAACGCCGGCAAATCAAGCCTATTAAACGCCTTGTCAGGAAAAGATAGCGCGATTGTCACGGATATCGCCGGAACCACGCGGGATGTCTTGCGTGAGCACATACATATTGACGGTATGCCGTTGCACATTATTGATACCGCCGGACTGCGCGATACCGCTGATGAAGTCGAACGGATTGGTGTCGAGCGGGCGTGGGATGAAATCGCGCAAGCTGACCGCGTGTTGTTTATGGTTGATGGCACCACTACTGACGCGACCCACCCTGCAGAGATCTGGCCAGATTTCGTCTCCCGTTTACCCGAAGCCATGGGCATGACAGTGATCCGCAATAAAGCGGATATGACCGACGAACCAATGGGACACGATAATACCCATGATCCCGCACTCATCCGCTTAAGTGCCAAAACCGGTGAAGGGATGGATGCACTACGTCAGCACCTCAAAGCTTGTATGGGTTACGCGGGGGGCAGTGAAGGCGGTTTTATGGCGCGTCGCCGTCACCTCGACGCACTTGCCAATGCCGCGCATCACTTAGACATCGGCCAAGCGCAGCTCGAAGGCTATATGGCTGGCGAGATTTTAGCAGAAGAATTGCGCCTTACTCAGCAACACCTCAATACCATCACCGGTGAGTTCAGTGCCGATGATTTGCTGGGGAAAATCTTTTCATCATTTTGTATCGGTAAATAATTATCCCCAACCTGATCACGGGATCCTTCCACTAAGGATCCCTTGTAATGCCTCGCCTGATCGCCTTTATCCTCACTGTTCGATCCTAAGTTATCCACGTAGTTTTCACCATGATCAGCTACGCTTTAACCAGGTGTGGATGGAGGTAGTATGCTAGCAAGTTTTAATCCGATCTTATCGATAGGCCTGAGTGAACATAATCAACTGATGCGGCATCAGATCCGTATGACCAATCTACTCACGGTGATTTGCGTGGTCGGCACGCTCATTTTCTCCACCATGTACTGGCTTGCTTTCCAACTCCCTATCGCGGCTTGGCATAACGTCAGTTACGCCTTTTTGTACGCGGCAACTTGGCTGTTGATGTGGTCAGGACGCTGGTATATCGCCCGGTACTATCTTTTTTTTATGTTTTTTGCCCAGCAGTTCATCATGTCTTACTGGGTGTTTGCGGCGCAAAGCCAAAACGAACTCTTGTTACTGGTCTCACCCACTATCGTGTTATTGCTGTTTGATCCCAATGAGCGTTTGGCACGCTACGGGCTGTCACTGACGGCCATAGGCTTAATGTTTTCCATCCAGGTGTTACCCACGCCCGACCCCTTGGTGAATCTTTCCAGCCTAAATAGCAAAACGATTTACCTCAGCATCGTTCTGATATTTATTGCCTTGTCAGTGATATTAATGGACTTCTATCTCCATGATCTCTACACCCTCAACCGGCAGGCACGGCAGTACATTCAGCGTGAGCCCTTAGCGCAAACTTGGAATGCCACCCAGTTTTATCGCCGGTTGAGCACAGAATGCCAATCATCAACCGATAAACCTATCGCTGTCCTTTGTATTAATATTGACCACTTTCAGTCTTTTAATATGCAACAGGGTCACCATATTGGCGATCAAAGCTTACAATTCCTTGCTGGCTTACTGGATCGTCACCTACCACACGATGCGCTACTGAGCCGCACTCACGCCGATCAATTTTTGGTCATGCTAAAAGAAAATGATTGCGCCGATGCGCCAAAATGGGCGGTTAAATGTCATCATGCCATTGAAGAGACACCATTTACTTTTCATGGCGGTGCTCATGCATTCACCGCCTCGATAGGCATCGTTCAACACTTTTCCGGGAACGCCAAAGCGATCAGCTTGATTGACCAAGCCTGCCAAGCCATGACGGAGGCGAAGCAAGCAGGGGGCAATCAATGTGTCTGCCAACTTAGCCAAATGACGGTTAGCCAAGCGGTTTAAGCGGTGATTGACTCCTTGCAATAAGGCCGAAATACTAGGGACGACAACCTTAACGACGAGGAACGTATGGCAACTATCACCATTATTACCGGTAGCACCTTAGGCGGCGCTGAATACGTTGGCGATCACCTCTCTGATCTTTTACAAGCCAAAGGTCACCAGACTCACGTGATCAATGAAGGGATCATAGACGATGTACTCAGTGCCAGCACCTTACTTGTTATTACCTCAACCCATGGCGCCGGCGACTTTCCAGACAGCATCGCTCCTTTGATGGAACAATTACTCGCCGAGCGCCCGATGCTGCGTGATGTTCACTATGGCGTGGTGGGGATTGGTGACTCGAGTTATGACACCTTTTGTGAAGCCGGGATGAAGGCCGATGCGCTACTGCAAGATTTAGGCGCGATCAAAATCGGCGAACGGATTGATATCGACATTCAAGCACATCCGGTCCCTGAAGATGAAGCTGAGCGTTGGTTAGCGGACTGGGAACCGCTTCTCCATACGATTAACTGAACAAAAAACACCCAACCAGACTGTGGATAACTAAGGAATAACCCAGTGATCTTCCTTTAGTTATCCATTTAATACTTTTCACCCCCTGCCCCCTATGTGGATAACTACCTATTTTGATCCCAGGTGATACAGGATCGGATCCAAGGCCACCCACAAAAAGTGATCGTTGTAAGATCTTTGATCTCAATGATCTTTTTTGAGTTATCCACTAAGATCCCTTTCCCTAATAGTAGATCTAATAAAAGATCTATATAAAGATCTTATATATATAAAGCCAATGCGCTTTAACGATCCGGATCAAGGTTTGGTTCCCTGTTGGCAGAAAAAGCGCTAGAATGTCGCCCCTTTTGCTTAGTTCATGCGCAAACACTTAACCAGGTTGAGGCTTTAATCATGTTTTACCAGGATCACTTTGACGTCATCGTTGTGGGTGGTGGCCATGCTGGTACCGAAGCGGCGCTGGCCGCCGCACGGATGAATCAACGAACACTATTGTTGACCCACAACATCGACACCTTGGGACAGATGTCGTGTAACCCTGCCATTGGCGGGATCGGGAAAGGACACCTGGTAAAAGAAATTGATGCCTTGGGTGGTGCCATGGCACAAGCCATTGACAAAGGCGGGATCCAATTTAGAACATTGAATGCGTCTAAAGGCCCAGCCGTACGAGCCACCCGTGCCCAAGCTGATCGTGCGTTGTACAAAGCGGCGATCCGCCACACCTTAGAAAATACACCGAACCTTTCTTTGTTCCAGCAAGCCGTGGTGGATCTGATCGTCGAGCAAGATCGTGTCACTGGCGTAGAAACAGAAATGGGGTTGAAGTTCAGCGCGACTACAGTGGTGCTCACTGTCGGAACCTTTTTGGGTGGGAAAATCCATATCGGTATGGATAATTACTCAGGAGGCCGTGCGGGCGATCCTCCATCGAATAAACTGGCTGATCGTTTGCGTGCGTTACCCTTCCGTGTAGACCGACTGAAAACCGGTACTCCCCCACGCATTGACGCCCGTTCAGTGGACTTTTCTGTGATGCAAACCCAACATGGTGATACCCCTTGTCCGGTATTTTCATTTATGGGGAATGTCCACCAGCATCCGGAACAAATCCCGTGCTATATCACCTATACCAACGAAAAAACCCATGATGTTATCCGCGAAAACCTCTCTCGCAGCCCAATGTATGCGGGAGTTATCGAGGGGATAGGTCCACGTTATTGCCCGTCAATTGAAGATAAAGTGATGCGGTTTGCTGACAAAGATAAACACCAGATCTTTGTTGAACCAGAAGGGTTGACCAGCAACGAGTTGTATCCCAACGGGATCTCCACCAGCTTACCCTTTGACGTGCAAATGGGCATTATTCAATCGATCAAAGGGTTTGAAAACGCCAAAGTGATCCGCCCTGGCTATGCGATCGAGTACGATTTCTTTGATCCACGCGATCTCAAGCAGACCCTAGAAACGAAATTCATCGATGGCTTGTTCTTCGCGGGGCAAATTAACGGCACCACCGGTTATGAAGAAGCCGGTGCACAAGGTTTGCTTGCCGGGTGTAATGCCGCGTTGCAAGCGCAAGGCAAAGAGGGCTGGAGTCCGCGCCGCGATCAAGCCTACATGGGTGTATTGATCGACGATCTCTCCACTATGGGTACCCAAGAGCCTTACCGTATGTTCACTTCTCGCGCGGAGTACCGCTTGTTGCTGCGTGAAGATAACGCCGATATGCGTTTGACCGAAAAAGGGCGCGAGCTTGGTCTGGTCGACGACGCTCGCTGGGCACGTTTTAACCAGAAAATGGAAAACATGGAACAAGAGCGTCAGCGTCTGCGTGGTACGTGGATCCATCCACACTCGGACGATGTCACTGCACTTAACGCCATGTTAAAAACACCGTTAGCGCGTGAAGCCAATGGCGAAGATTTGCTGCGTCGTCCCGAGCTGCGTTATCACGATATTGTGTCTTTGCCGACATTTGGTCCGGCGCATGATGATGCACAAGCGAGTGAGCAAGTTGAAATCCAAGTAAAATATGCCGGTTACATCGACCGTCAGCAGGATGAAATCGCCAAGTCGCAACGTCATGAACACACGGCACTGCCCACTGACCTTGATTACGAGCAAATCAAAGGCTTGTCTAATGAAGTGAAAGGAAAGCTTGCCGATGCACGCCCGGAAACCGTCGGCAAAGCGTCTCGCATTTCTGGCGTGACCCCCGCGGCGATCTCCATTTTGCTCGTGCACTTGAAAAAGCAAGGCATGCTGAAGAAAGGGGCATAAATGGAATCACAATTAACGCAAGGGCTTGCCAAGGCAGGCCTGGTTTTGTCCTCACAACAACAGGCGCAGCTTCTCGCGTATGTGCGCCTGTTAGACAAATGGAACAAAGCGTACAACCTGACATCGGTCCGTCGTCCGGAAGACATGGTGGTGAAACATATTCTCGATAGTTTGGTTGTTTCGCCCCATCTTGACGGCGATCATTTTATCGATGTAGGGACAGGTCCAGGATTACCAGGTATTCCTCTGGCTATCGCGAATCCGGATAAACACTTCACCTTGCTAGACAGTTTAGGCAAACGGATTCGTTTTATTCGCCAAGTGTTGCACGAACTCGAGATAGACAATGTCACGCCGGTGCAAAGCCGTGTCGAGGATTTTACTCCCGATGATGGCTTTGATGGCGTATTGAGCCGGGCGTTTGCGTCGATGAACGATATGGTGAGCTGGTGCCAGCATCTTCCTCATGCTGAGGGATATTTTTACGCGCTGAAAGGGCAAGTGGACCAGCAGGAGCTGGATGCCTTGCCTGCCGCTTGTTCTGTGACCGATATCAAAGCTTTGAAGGTACCGGGATTGGAAGGGGCGCGTCATCTAGTAATCTTGAGAGCAAAGAGTAACGAATAGAGGTCGAGAGCACGTGGGTAAAGTTATCGCGGTAGCAAACCAGAAAGGCGGCGTGGGGAAAACCACCACCAGTGTCAACCTTGCAGCGTCACTGGCTGCCACTAATCGTAAGGTGCTACTGATTGATTTAGACCCACAAGGTAATGCGACCATGGCCAGTGGGGTGGACAAATACGATGTGCATGCCACCGCCTACGACCTCTTAATTGAAGACACGCCGTTTGAGCAAGTTGTGGTGGACGACACGGCAGGCAGCTATCACCTGATCGCCGCCAATGGCGACGTGACCGCGGCAGAAATTAAGCTGATGGAAGTGTTCGCTCGCGAAGTGCGCCTGCGCACCATGCTGGAGCCTGTGGTAGACCGTTATGATTATATTTTTATCGACTGCCCACCATCGCTTAACTTGCTGACGATTAACGCAATGACCGCTGCCAACTCTGTGTTGGTTCCTATGCAGTGTGAGTACTTTGCCCTAGAGGGATTAACCGCATTAATGGATACCATCAGCAAGCTGGCCAGTGTGGTCAACGCTGAGCTTCACGTGGAAGGGGTGCTGCGCACCATGTACGATCCGCGTAACCGATTAGCGACCGAAGTATCGGATCAGATCAAAAAACACTTCGGTGATAAGGTGTATCGTACGGTGATTCCTCGCAACGTGCGGCTTGCGGAAGCGCCAAGTCATGGCCGACCTGCCATGTACTACGACAAATTATCGAGCGGTGCCAAAGCCTACCTCGCCCTTGCGGGTGAAATCTTGCGTCGCGAAGAGCAAGCACGCTCCTCGCCTGACGCTGTCAATGCCTGAGGAAAACAATGAATTCAGCGAAACGCGGTCTTGGAAAGGGCCTGGATGCCTTGTTGGCGACCAGTGCACATGCACAGTCATCCACCCAAGCTTCCCCTGAGTCCACCAATACGAGTAACAGCGAATTGCAGCAGTTGCCCGTTACTGCGTTGGATCCCGGTCAGTATCAGCCACGTCAAGATATGGCTGAAGAGGCACTGGAAGAATTAACCGAGTCCATCCGCGCGCAAGGTATTATTCAGCCTTTGGTGGTCCGTCAAGTGGCAGCCGGACGCTATGAAATCATTGCCGGTGAGCGTCGCTGGCGTGCCGCTAAGCAAGCAGGGCTTAACAATGTCCCCTGCTTGGTGCGCGAGATGAGCGATAAGGTCGCCAGTGCGGTGGCCTTGATTGAGAACATTCAGCGCGAAAACCTCAATGCGATGGAAGAAGCCCAGGCATTGGCGCGCTTAGTTGACGAATTTGAGCTGACTCACCAACAGTTGGCAGAGTCACTCGGTAAATCCCGGACCACCATTAGTAACCTACTGAGGTTAAATGGGTTGGAATCGGGGGTGCGGCAGCTGCTGCTTAACAAACAACTCGAGATGGGTCACGCACGTGCCCTGCTGGCGTTAGAAGGCGACGCACAAATCGATGCGGCGCTGACCGCCGTCAACAAAAAGATGACGGTTCGCCAGATAGAAAAACTAGTAAAAAAGATGCTTTCGCCGCCTGTTGAGACGGAAAAGCCTAAATCGTCACCTGAGGTTGAAGCGCTCCAGCAGCGTTTAGGGGACAAATTAGGGGCCAGCGTCGCATTAACACAACAGAAAAACGGCAGTGGGAAATTGGTGATTAATTTTGAAGAATCCGAAAAATTAGCGCAAATTCTTGCAATTTTCGACGAAGAAATGTGACCTGTGCCATTCGCTTTTTGTTACATAAAAGCGCTTACTGTGATCAGGTTACTCTGTTGTAAAATTTTCCCCGCTTTTTTACATCGATGCGATTGCATTAGTTGGGGCGAAACGTATAATTTTTGCTGTTTTCCCAGCACGGCAACAGTGCTAAGTGGAACGGAATCGAGGAACAAATACATGGTATCGACGCTCGCGCGGCCGGGTCGTGAAATCGCGACAAAATTGGTGCTTTTGCAAGCTGGCGTCGTATTAGCAACGGCAATCGTGATGGCACTTGCTATCAATGTCGACTGGGGAAAATCCGCGCTGATCGGTGGAGGCATCTTTGTGGTTGCCAATGCTGCGTTTGCGGCGTGTGCTTTCCTTTTTAGTGGGGCCAGAGCCGCGAAATTCGTGGTGGCGTCCTTCTTTAGCGGTGAAGTGTTGAAAATTTCACTGACTGTCGTCTTGTTTGTCCTTGCTTACCTGTATGTCGAGGTGGAATTGCTTCCCCTCAAACTGGCCTATTTGCTGGCATTAGGGATTAATATCCTCGCGCCAGTTTTATTCATTAACAACAACAAATAGGATGAGTTATGGCTGCGTCAGGTGATGCGCTTACACCGTCTGGCTATATCACTCACCACCTGACACACTTGTCAAGCGGTGAGGGGTTTTGGGCGGTTCACATTGATAGCCTGTTTTTCTCTGTCCTCATCGGTATTGTCTTCCTAGGCCTTTTCCGATCGGTGGCAAAGAAAGCATCGACAGGTGTCCCGGGTAAGTTTCAGTGCTTCGTTGAGATCTTGGTTGAGTTCGTTGATGACAACGTCCGCGAAACCTTCCATGGACGAAACCCACTGATCGCACCTTTGGCCCTGACTATCTTCGTCTGGATATTCTTGATGAATACGATGGACCTAATTCCTATCGATTTTCTACCGTATCCGGCGGAACATTGGTTAGGCATTCCTTACTTGAAAGTGGTGCCAACTGCAGACGTAAATATCACCCTTGCGATGGCGCTGGGCGTGTTCTTCTTGATGATTTTCTACAGCATCAAGATCAAAGGTGTGAGTGGCTTTGCCAAAGAGCTGGCGCTACACCCGTTCAATCACCCTATCATGATTCCGTTCAACCTCCTGTTGGAGATAGTCTCGCTGTTGGCGAAGCCTATTTCTCTCGGGATGCGTCTGTTCGGTAACATGTTTGCCGGTGAGGTGGTATTTATTCTTATCGCGGCCTTGTTGCCGTGGTGGGCGCAATGGCTGGGCTCTGTGCCGTGGGCAATCTTCCACATTCTAGTCATTACGATTCAAGCCTTTGTCTTTATGATGTTGACCATCGTGTATCTCTCGCAGGCACACGAAGACTCAGATCATTGATGACATTTTTTTAGAAAGCAATTTGTTAGTCATTATTGGCTCAAAGCCGACAACGAAAACTGGAGATAGTGATGGAAACTTTATTGAGCTTTTCTGCAATTGCCGTGGGCATCATTGTAGGTCTTGCTTCCCTTGGTACTGCGATTGGTTTCGCCCTGCTGGGTGGTAAATTCCTTGAAGGTGCAGCACGTCAACCTGAGATGGCTCCTATGCTGCAAGTTAAGATGTTCATCATCGCGGGTCTTCTCGATGCGGTTCCAATGATCGGTATCGTAATTGCACTGCTGTTCACGTTCGCGAACCCATTCGTAGGTCAACTGTAAACTGGCTAATAGCTGAACAGACCCTTTAGCTTATGATTAAGGAGGCGCCGTTGTGAATATCAACGCAACTCTGCTAGGCCAGGCAATCGCGTTCACTATCTTTGTGTGGTTCTGCATGAAATATGTATGGCCACCATTGATGCAAGCGATTGAAGAGCGTCAGAAAAAAATCGCTGACGGTCTCGCGGCGGCTGATCGCGCCGCCAAAGACCTGGATTTGGCCCAGGCGAATGCTTCTGATCAATTGAAAGAAGCGAAGCGCAACGCAACTGACATTATCGAGCAGGCCAATAAGCGCAAAGCACAGATCCTCGATGAGGCTCGTGCTGAAGCGGCTGCTGAGCGCGACAATATCCTCAATCAGGGTAAAGCCGAGCTAGAAGCCGAGCGTAACCGTGCTCGCGATGAGCTGCGTAAGCAAGTTGCATCGCTCGCTGTTATTGGTGCCGAGAAAATTATTGAGCGCTCTATTGATGAGAACGCTCATAAAGATCTTCTCGATAAAATCACTGCAGAACTGTAACAAGGAGGGGCAGCAATGTCTGAACTGACAACACTCGCTCGCCCCTACGCGAAAGCAGCCTTTGATTTTGCGGTAGAAAAAGGCGAGTTAGCTCAATGGGCTGAAATGCTCGCCTTTACTGCTGAGATTGCCCGTGATGAACGTGTTCAACATATGTTGGACGCCTCTTTCTCTGCCGACACATTGGCAGAGATGTTCATCACAGTTGGCGGTGATCAGCTCAATGGTTTTGGTCAAAACCTGATTAAGGTGATGGCCGAAAACAAGCGCTTAAAAGCTCTTCCTGAGGTTTGTGAGCAGTTCCTAGCGATGCGTTTGGAACTGGAAAAAGAAGTTGAAGTTCAAGTGATTTCAGCGACGGCTCTTTCTGAAGAGCAACAACAAGCCATCAGTGACAAGCTCGCCGCGCGTCTTGAGCGCAAAGTAAAGCTGAACTGTAGTGTAGACGAAACCCTGGTTGCCGGGGTTATTATTCGAGCTGGAGACTTGGTCATCGATAACTCAGTAAGTGGCCGTATGCGCCGCCTGAGCGATGCATTGCAGTCTTGATTTGGGGAATTGGAGCATGCAACTTAATTCCACGGAAATTAGCGATTTGATCAAACAACGCATCGAGAAATTCGACGTTGTGAGTGAAGCGCGCAACGAAGGTACCATCGTGTCAGTCAGCGACGGTATCATTCGTATTCACGGCCTTGCTGATGCGATGCAAGGTGAAATGATTGAACTGCCTGGCAACCGCTATGCACTGGCATTGAACCTTGAGCGTGACTCAGTCGGTGCGGTTGTAATGGGTCCATACTCGGACCTGCAAGAAGGCATGAAGGTAACGGGTACGGGTCGTATCCTCGAAGTACCCACTGGCCCTGAACTGTTGGGCCGCGTGGTGAACACCCTGGGTGAGCCGATTGATGGTAAAGGGCCTATCGAGGCCAAAACCACATCGCCAGTCGAAGTGATTGCGCCAGGTGTTATTGCACGTCAATCGGTTGATCAGCCTGTACAAACGGGCTATAAAGCGGTCGACTCGATGATCCCTATCGGCCGAGGCCAGCGTGAGCTGATCATCGGTGACCGTCAAACCGGTAAAACCGCACTGGCTATCGATGCGATCATCAACCAGAAAGATTCTGGTATTTACTCTATCTACGTTGCGATCGGCCAAAAAGCATCGACCATTGCCAACGTGGTTCGCAAATTAGAAGAGCATGACGCACTGAAAAACACCATCGTGGTCGTGGCGTCGGCCTCTGAAGCGGCTGCCCTACAGTACCTCGCGCCTTACGCGGGTTGTGCAATGGGTGAGTACTTCCGTGACCGCGGTGAAGATGCACTGATTGTCTACGATGATTTGTCTAAGCAAGCCGTTGCTTACCGTCAGATCTCGCTATTGCTGCGTCGTCCACCAGGTCGTGAAGCCTTCCCAGGTGATGTTTTCTATTTGCACTCGCGCCTACTTGAGCGTGCGGCACGTGTTAACGCTCACTATGTCGAAGAGTTCACTCAAGGTGAAGTGAAAGGTCAAACCGGTTCGTTGACCGCCCTGCCTATCATTGAAACCCAAGCCGGTGACGTGTCGGCGTTCGTACCGACTAACGTTATCTCGATCACCGACGGTCAGATCTTCCTGCAAACCGAGCTGTTTAACGCAGGTATCCGCCCGGCTGTTGACCCAGGTATTTCGGTGTCGCGTGTGGGTGGCTCTGCACAAACCAAGATCATGAAAAAACTGTCAGGCGGTATTCGTACAGCTCTAGCACAGTATCGTGAGCTTGCCGCGTTTGCGCAGTTCTCTTCTGATCTGGATGACGCAACCAAGAAGCAATTGGATCACGGTCAGAAAGTGACCGAGCTGATGAAGCAGATGCAATACGCACCTATGTCTGTGTTCGAGCAGGCACTGGTGATCTTTGCGGCTGAAAAAGGCTACTTGGAAGATGTTGAGCTGAACAAGATCGGTGACTTTGAACGTTCCCTGCTGGCCTTTGCGAAGAGCCAGTACGCTGACCTGGCTGCTCAAATTGAAGAGTCTGGTGCTTACAACGATGACGTTGAGGCACAGCTGAAAAAGCTGTTGGATGACTTCAAAGCGACCCAGACTTGGTAACACGTAGGTGACCACTTCGGTGGTCGCCCACTAATGGAGAGTAACTATGGCCGGCGCAAAAGAGATTCGTAATAAGATCGGAAGTGTGAAAAACACACAGAAGATCACTAAAGCGATGGAAATGGTGGCAGCCTCCAAAATGCGTAAAACGCAAGAAGCCATGGAGTCGTCACGTCCATACGCTGTCACTATGCGCAAAGTGATCGGTCATCTTGCACTGGGTAACTTGGAGTACCGCCATCCGTATTTGGAAGAGCGGGAAGCCAAGCGCGTTGGTTACATCATCATTTCTACTGACCGCGGACTGTGTGGTGGCTTGAACATTAACTTGTTCAAAAGTGTCATCAACGATATGGAAAGTTGGAGCCAAAAAGGTGCCGAAATCGATATGGCACTGATTGGGGCGAAAGCCACCGCTTTCTTTAACAGTTATGGCGGCAATGTAGTGGCACAAACTGCTGGTCTGGGTGACACCCCAGTACTGGAAGACCTCATCGGTACCGTTGGGGTGATGCTGAAAAAATATGATGAAGGTGAGCTGGACCGCTTGTACCTGGTTTTCAACAAATTTGAAAATACCATGGTACAGACCCCAGTGATCGATCAATTGCTGCCTTTGCCAAAGTCAGACGACGAGGAGATGCAGCGCAGCCACGCTTGGGATTATATCTATGAACCTGAGCCGAAGCCGTTGCTCGATACCTTGTTGGTTCGCTATGCCGAATCGCAAGTGTATCAAGGTGTGGTAGAGAACCTCGCCAGTGAGCAAGCGGCACGTATGGTGGCAATGAAAGTTGCGACCGATAATGCGGGGAATCTGATTGATGATCTGCAGTTGGTCTACAACAAAGCCCGTCAGGCTGCGATCACCCAGGAGCTGTCAGAAATTGTTTCTGGCGCGAGTGCGGTGTAAAGGCAAGGGTTAACGAACTAGTTTAGAGGAATAACGATGGCTACAGGTAAGATCGTTCAGATCATCGGTGCGGTAGTCGACGTAGAGTTTCCACAAGACGCAGTACCTAAGGTATACGATGCGTTGAATGTGAAACGTGAAGGCGAGCGTCTGGTGCTGGAAGTTCAGCAGCAGCTTGGTGGTGGCGTCATCCGTGCCATCGCAATGGGCTCATCTGATGGTCTGCGTCGTGGAATCGAAGTAGAAAATACAGGTAAAGCAATCGAAGTCCCTGTGGGTGAAGCCACACTGGGGCGTATCGTCAACGTTTTGGGTGACGCGATTGATGAGCGTGGCGATCTGGGTGAGAAAGAGCGTTACTCTATCCACCGTGAAGCGCCAAGCTATGAAGAGCAGTCAAGTGCAACCGAACTTTTGGAAACCGGTGTGAAGGTTATCGACCTGATTTGCCCGTTTGCGAAAGGGGGTAAAATCGGTCTGTTCGGTGGTGCGGGTGTTGGTAAGACCGTTAACATGATGGAGCTTATCAACAACATCGCATTGCAACACTCAGGTCTGTCTGTTTTCGCAGGTGTCGGTGAGCGTACTCGTGAGGGTAATGACTTCTACTACGAAATGCAGGAAGCCGGTGTTGTAAACATCGAGAACCCAGAAGAATCGAAAGTGGCCATGGTCTATGGTCAGATGAACGAGCCACCAGGTAACCGTCTGCGTGTTGCACTGACCGGCCTGACCATGGCGGAAAAATTCCGTGATGATGGCCGTGATGTACTGCTGTTCATCGATAACATCTATCGTTACACCCTTGCGGGTACCGAAGTATCCGCCCTGTTGGGTCGTATGCCATCAGCGGTAGGCTATCAGCCAACGTTGGCGGAAGAGATGGGTGTACTGCAAGAGCGTATTACCTCAACCCGTACTGGATCTATCACCTCGGTACAGGCGGTTTACGTGCCTGCGGATGACTTGACTGACCCGTCACCCGCGACCACCTTTGCCCACTTGGATGCAACGGTTGTACTGTCACGTAACATCGCGTCGATGGGTATGTACCCAGCGATCGACCCATTGGACTCTACATCACGTATGTTGGATCCTCTGGTTGTTGGTCAAGACCACTATGATGTGGCGCGTGGCGTACAGTCTGTCCTTCAGCGTTATAAAGAGCTGAAAGACATCATTGCTATCCTGGGTATGGATGAGCTGTCTGAAGAAGATAAAATGACGGTTGCACGTGCACGTAAGATTGAGCGTTTCCTAACGCAGCCTTACCACGTCGCCGAAGTCTTCACCGGCCAGCCAGGTGTTTATGTTTCGCTGAAAGATACCATTGCAAGCTTCAAAGGCCTGCTAAGTGGTGAGTACGATGATATCCCAGAGCAGGCATTCCTGTACTGCGGTAGCATTGAAGAAGTGCTCGAAAAAGCGAAAAACCTGTAAGGCTTGAGTAGGAGGCGATATGGCAGCGATAACCTTCCATCTGGATGTGGTCAGTGCAGAGCGACAATTGTTCTCTGGTCGTGCTGAGCATATTCAGGTGACCGGTAGCGAAGGTGAACTGGGTATTCACGCAGGACACACACCGCTGCTGACCGCTATCACGCCTGGCATGGTTCGCATCGTCAAACAAGGCGGTAGCGAAGAGATTATTTATCTTTCTGGTGGCACGCTTGAAGTGCAGCCTGGCACAGTCACTGTGCTGGCTGACACCGCAATTCGTGGTGAAGAACTGGACCAAGCTAAGGCGGAAGAAGCGAAGCGCCGCGCTGAGGATAAAATCCACAATCAGCATAAAGACGTCGACTTTGCTCAAGCGGCCAGTGACCTGGCTAAGGCGATTGCGAAGCTTCGAGTGATCGAGCTGACCAAGCACAAGCGTTAATCAGGCACTTACGGTGAGAATAAAAGCGACGCTTCGGCGTCGCTTTTTTATTGCCTGCAAAGGCCACCTTGCAGGCTGTGATTCGCGTGAAAGCTAAAACGCGTTACACTAAGGGCAACTTAATAGACAAGCCTCTCTTTTATCACGGAAAGACTATGCAATACAGTGCAGTTATTCTCGCGGCCGGTAAGGGCACGCGTATGTATTCACAAACCCCTAAGGTGCTTCATACCCTGGCGGGCAAACCAATGGTTGAGCACGTTATCGATATCTGTCACGGCCTTGGCGCCTCGCAAATCCATTTGGTTTATGGCCATGGTGGCGACACTATGCAGCGCGTTTTAGCACACACACCGGTGAACTGGTGCTTGCAAGCGGATCAATTGGGCACCGGCCATGCCGTACAACAAGCCGCGCCGCATTTTGCTGATGATGAGCAAGTGTTGGTGCTGTATGGCGATGTGCCCTTGATTTCAGAGCAAACCTTAACGCGTTTGCTTGAAGGGCAGCCTGAAGGCGGGATTGGTTTATTAACTGTGCATCAGGACGATCCGACTGGCTACGGCCGTATTGTGCGTGAAAACGGGGAAGTGGTGGCGATTGTTGAGCAAAAAGATGCCACTGACAGCCAGCTTGCCATCACTGAAATTAATACCGGTGTGCTGGTGGCCACTGGGCGTGACTTGCGCCATTGGTTATCGCAACTTGATAACAACAACGCGCAAGGCGAGTTTTATCTCACCGATGTGATTGCGCTGGCACATCAACAAGGCCGCTCGATTCAAGCCGTCCATCCTGTAAGTGCGGTGGAAGTGGAAGGGGTGAATAATCGCCTTCAGCTTTCGCGCCTTGAGCGAGAATACCAAAAAATGCAGGCTGAACAGTTGTTGCTCAGTGGTGTGATGCTCAAAGATCCCACCCGTTTTGACTTGCGTGGTCAGCTGCAATGTGGGCAGGATGTGACCATCGACGTCAATGTGATTATTGAAGGCAGTGTCACCTTAGGCGATAACGTGACTATCGGTGCTGGCAGTGTACTGGTAGATTGCGAGATTGACGATAATACATTGGTACGCCCGTACAGCGTGATAGAAGGGGCCAGTGTTGGAGAAGACTGCACGGTTGGTCCGTTCACGCGGTTGCGTCCCGGCGCCGAGATGGCGCGCGATGCCCACGTGGGCAACTTTGTCGAGATGAAAAAGTCTCACTTAGGTGAAGGCTCCAAAGCCAATCATCTGACATATCTGGGTGATACCGAGGTAGGACGCGGCGTGAATATTGGTGCCGGCGTGATCACCTGTAATTACGATGGCGCCAATAAACATAAAACCGTGATTAAAGATAATGCCTTTATTGGTTCGGATTCTCAGCTGGTGGCGCCGGTAGTGATTGGCGAAGGGGTGACTGTCGGGGCTGGCAGTACCATCAGCAAAGATGTCGCTGATGGTCAACTTATCATCACTCGTGCTAAACCCAGAACAATTGAGGCTTGGCAACGGCCGAAAAAAAAGTAGAATATGACTGTTGAGCGCGCACAAGCCGCTTTTTAGCTTGAAAGGCGAAAAGTTGTGCGGTTGGTAAAATCAGGTGTTGACTCCCGATAAAAACCAGCCTATTATGCGCGCCTCAGTTGGGGTATCGCCAAGCGGTAAGGCAACGGGTTTTGATCTCGTCATTCCCAGGTTCGAATCCTGGTACCCCAGCCAACGCGTCCGTAGCTCAGCTGGATAGAGTACCTGGCTACGAACCAGGCGGTCGGAGGTTCGAATCCTCCCGGACGCGCCATCTTTCTTCAGCTACCATGAAGTCAGATGAACAACTTGGAATGCGGAAGTGGCGGAATTGGTAGACGCACCAGATTTAGGTTCTGGCGCCGCAAGGTGTGAGAGTTCAAGTCTCTCCTTCCGCACCATTATTAAAACATGTGGCATTAAGCGGCATGAAAATTGGGGTATCGCCAAGCGGTAAGGCAACGGGTTTTGATCTCGTCATTCCCAGGTTCGAATCCTGGTACCCCAGCCACTTTAGGTTGGCTACGTAGCTCAGTTGGTTAGAGCACATCACTCATAATGATGGGGTCACAGGTTCGAATCCCGTCGTAGCCACCATTATTCCGATTTGTTGCTAACGCAGTAAATCGCACCGATTTGCGGCGGTGGCGGAATTGGTAGACGCGCTAGCTTCAGGTGCTAGTGTCCGAAAGGACGTGAGGGTTCAAGTCCCTCCCCCCGCACCAAGACAATTGATATTCGGCCCGCCCGCCGGTGTATCATATAAATTTGCGGAAGTGGCGGAATTGGTAGACGCACCAGATTTAGGTTCTGGCGCCGCAAGGTGTGAGAGTTCAAGTCTCTCCTTCCGCACCATATTAAGCCCATCAGCATTCGCTGGTGGGCTTTTTTCGTTATTGCTCGACGCTGAATCATCCTCTTCTCTGTTTTGCCACACTTTTTCCCTCATTATCTTGATCTTTGTTTTGTTTGCTCTACCATAAGTTTCGAATCGAAATTTGGTTGTTATATGTCGAAACGAAATACTCAGCAAAGGCGCCATACCATCGTTACTTTGCTCACCGAGCAAGGCCAAGTGAGTGTCGACGCGCTCTCGCAACGTTTTGAAACCTCAGAGGTGACTATTCGCAAAGATCTCGCCGAGCTGGAGAAAAATGGCCTATTGCTGCGCCGTTACGGTGGAGCGGTACCCGTGCCACAAGAAATGGTGTCGGAGCATGCGGTCAAGGTATCGAAAAAAAAGCAAAGTATTGCCGATGCGGCCGCGGCGCGCATTCGTGACCATAACCGGGTTGTGGTAGACAGTGGTACCACGACGGCCGCTTTGATCCCTTTGCTGGATAAGAAACGTGGCTTGGTGGTGATGACCAACTCGCTACAGGTGGCCAATGCCATTCGTGAACTCGAGCACGAGCCAACCCTGCTGATGACCGGCGGCACTTGGGATACCCATTCTGAATCGTTTCAAGGCCAAGTGGCCGAACAAACCTTACGTGCCTACGACTTTGACCAGCTTTTTGTCGGTGCCGATGGCATTGATGTGGCACGTGGTACGACGACTTTTAACGAGATGACGGGTCTGACGCGGGTGATGGCGGAGGTCGCGCGTGAGGTGGTGGTGATGATTGAGTCGGAGAAAATCGGGCGTCGGATCCCCAACCTAGAGCTTGCGTGGTCGAGCATCGACACCCTGATCACCGACAGTTTGCTGGATGATGATCTTAAACACGCCATAGAACAAACCGGCACAGATGTGATCTGTGCTGACCAGTAATAAGACCAGTAAGGAAAGACTATGTGTGGAATTGTAGGGGCGGTCGCTCAGCGTGATGTCGCCGAGATTTTAGTAGAGGGGCTGCGTCGCCTTGAATATCGCGGTTACGACTCGGCTGGGGTCGCGATCACCGATTCGGCAACCGGGCAGCTCACTCGTGTGCGCCGGCTGGGTAAAGTGGCTGCATTGTCAGACGCGGTGGCTGAGACCAATCCTACCGGTGGTACCGGCATCGCGCATACACGTTGGGCCACCCATGGCGAACCCAGTGAGGCGAACGCCCATCCACATATGTCTGGCGAGCGCATTGCCGTGGTACACAATGGCATTATTGAAAACCACCAAATGCTGCGTGAACAATTACAAGCGCGGGGTTATCAATTCCATTCACAGACCGACACTGAAGTGATTGCGCATTGGGTTGATTGGGAGCTTAAGCAATCCTCTGATTTGCTTGAGGCATTCCAACGCACGGTGAGTCAGCTTGAAGGGGCATACGGTACCGTGGTGATGGATAAAAATCAGCCAGAGCGCTTGATAGCCGCGCGTTCGGGTAGCCCACTAGTGATTGGTTTGGGGATTGGCGAAAACTTTCTCGCCTCGGATCAGTTGGCGCTGCTCAATGTCACGCGTCGCTTTATCTATCTCGAAGAAGGGGATGTGGCCGATATCTCTCGCCGCGAGGTGACCATTTATAATCAAGAAGGCACACCGGTAGAGCGCGAGGTGCATGAAGCCAGTGCTCAGTACGATGCGGCGGATAAAGGCCAATATCGCCACTATATGCAAAAAGAGATTTATGAGCAGCCCACCGCGCTCACCAACACCATGGAAGGCCGGTTAGGCAGCGACCATGTGATTGTCGATGCCATCGGTAATGGGGCCAGCGATATTCTCGCCAAAGCACAGCATATTCAAATCATCGCCTGTGGCACCTCGTACAATGCGGGCATGGTAGCGCGTTATTGGTTTGAATCGCTGGCAGGCGTCAGTTGTGATGTGGAGATTGCCTCGGAGTTTCGCTATCGCCAGTTTGTCACCCGTCCTAATAGCGTGCTGATCACCTTGTCGCAGTCTGGCGAAACGGCCGACACGCTAGCGGCGCTGCGTTTAGCCAAGGAGCGTGGCTATATGGCCACCATGGCCATTTGCAACGTGGCAGGCTCATCGTTGGTACGTGAATCCGATTTGGCCTTTATGACGCGCGCGGGCGCAGAAATTGGCGTGGCCTCGACCAAGGCCTTTACCACCCAGCTGTCTGCGCTGCTGATGCTGGTCACCGCGCTAGGTAAAATGCAGGGATCGATTGGTCGTGACCAAGAACGTGAGATTGTCGATGCTTTGCATCACCTGCCTTCAAGCATCGAGCAAGCGTTGACCTTTGATAAAGCGATTGAGCAACTCGCGGAAGATTTTGCCGACAAGCATCACTCTCTGTTCTTAGGGCGTGGCGAGTTTTATCCGATTGCCGTAGAAGCCGCGCTTAAACTCAAAGAGATCTCGTACATTCACGCGGAAGCCTATGCCGCGGGTGAACTAAAACACGGCCCATTGGCGCTGATTGATGCCGATATGCCAGTGATTGTGATTGCCCCCAATAACGAGCTGTTGGAAAAGCTCAAATCCAATATCGAAGAAGTGCGCGCCCGTGGTGGCCAGCTCTACGTGTTTGCCGATCAAGACGCCGGCTTTACACCAGAAGAAGGCATGAAAATTATCGCCATGCCACACGTGGATGACATCATCGCCCCCGTGTTTTACACCATCCCGATGCAGCAATTGTCGTATCATGTGGCCTTGATTAAAGGCACGGACGTCGATCAACCTCGTAACCTTGCTAAAGCCGTCACTGTTGAGTAAACCTGCCCAATAATCACCACGCTCTGACCAGGAGCGTGGTTGATCTTTTATCAATTACTGTCCTCTTTCTACAAAAATGCGATCTGCATAGGATTTATTGCAAAATGCAAATCATTTTGCATTTAATCTCAGGCATGGCGTCTGGAAAATTAAACAGAACGCCATTCTGGTTTTTAAGTTGTTGAATATATTGGTTTTTGTTGGTGTCCAATAACTTGGCCTACATTGTGCATACTCAGGGTATAACGACTAACATCGACCAGTTATAGAGAGGAAGCAATGATTGACTCTAAAACCCAAGTAGCAAAACGCATCAAAGAAGCGCGTGAGTGGAAAGGCATCACCCAAGTAAAAATGGCCAAGCTGCTTAATGTGGCCCGTCAAACCTACTTAGATATCGAAAATGGTAAAACAGAACCGCGTGTTCGTATGCTTTCCAACATTGCTGAGCTGACTGAGCGCCCATTGGTATGGTTTGTCTACGGTGACGAAGATGTCGAAATGCACGATGTTCAGTATAAGCAAGATGTGAACCGCCTGCTTGAGCATTTCTCTCGCTTACCGCACGAAGCCCGTACTGCGATCTTAAACCAAAGCGTGAACATGGCTTCGTTCTTGGTGAACTATTCAAAGGCGGCCCAGCGCGCATAAAAAGACTGCCTGCTCGACTAGATAGGCAGGTGAGTGCTTGCTTACTGAGGTAGGCATCAAAAGCGTAGTGTCACACTATCGGTGTGCGCCACCATGATACGCCTGCCGAGCCATGCATAATGCAGGGGTGGTGTTGTGACGGGCTGTGTTTAATACAGCTCGGGTTGCAGAAATGAGGCATGAACCATGGTGATTTCGACGGCGCGCATCGCGCAACGGATCCGTGAAGCACGGGAATTTAGTAAGATAACCCAAGTAGACATGGCGAAGCGTTTGAATGTCGCGCGCCAAACCTATTTGGATATGGAGTCGGGGAAAACGGATCCGAAAATCCTCGCGCTGGTCATGATAGCGGAAATTACCGGCCGACCCTTCAACTGGTTTGTGCATGGTGAAACGGATGAGCGAGACATCGCCTTCTCTCACCGTGATGATCTCGCCGCATTGACGAGCTTGCTGAGTCAGCTCCCGCAAATGGCACGACAGACAGTAATGGATAACGCGTTGTCCATTGCCGAATATGTGGTCACCCTGACCCCAGAGCCGCCAAACGAATAAACCCAGCCCGACATTAATGTCGGGCTTTTTATTGCGGATTAATCGGTGGTTTTTGACAGGAAAAAGCGATAAGCCGGGTTCGACGTCTCGTCTTTCCAGCCATACCCAAGCTCCCGCAAATGGGCCGTAAAAGCGAGCAAGTCCTGGTCGCCAATTTCGAAGCCGCACAGTACGCGACCATAGTCCGAACCATGGTTACGATAATTGAACAGGCTGATGTTCCAATGGGTGCCCAAGGTTTGCAAAAAGTGTAGTAATGCTCCTGGGTATTCAGGAAACTCAAAACTATAAAGCCGTTCACTGAGGTTGGCCAATGGTCGGCCACCAATCATATAGCGCACGTGCACTTTAGCCATTTCATCATCGGACAAATCTTCGACCGGATAGCCGGCTTGGCGCAAATCGCGCAGGATATTGTCCAACTCTTCTTGTCCGCCGAGTAATCTGACACCGACGAAGATATTGGCGAGATGGTCATCGCCATACCGATAATTGAACTCGGTGACGGCGCGATCGCCCAATATCTGACAAAAATTAAAAAAGGCGCCGGTTTGCTCGGGGATGGTGACAGCCAGTAAGCCCTCTCGCTTCTCGCCAAGCTCCGCGCGCTCAGAGACGTAGCGCAGCGAGTGGAAATTGGTATTGGCACCAGACAACACGGCCGCCAGCTGTTTATCTTTGAGCTGGTGCTTTTCCACGTATTGCTTCAGGCCGGCTAATGCCAAGGCGCCAGAGGGCTCGGAGATGGCTCGCGTATCCTCAAAGATGTCTTGCACCGCGGCACAAATCGCATCACTCGATACCGTGATGCTGTCATCTAAGTATTGCTGACAAAGCCGGAAAGACTCATCGCCGATACGTTTCACGGCCACACCGTCGGCAAAGGTGCCCACTCTGTCGAGCGTCACTGGGAAGCCAGCATCTAATGCCGCACGTAGACAGGCAGAGTCTTCCGCCTCGACGCCGATGACTTTGATGTTGGGCATCAGTTGTTTGATAAGCACGGCCACGCCCGCGGCGATGCCCCCGCCTCCAACGGGCAGAAAAATATAATCGAGGTGACCATTTTGTTGCACCAGCTCTAAGCCAATGGTGCCCTGTCCAGCAATCACTTGGGGATGATCAAAAGGGGGCACAAAGGTATAACCGTGTTCGTCGGCGAGCTGCTGTGCCATGCCTTTGGCTTCATCGAAATTATTACCGTGCAGCACCACATGGCCGCCGAAGCCGCGTACCGCGTCGACCTTAATGGCTGGCGTGGTGCGCGGCATCACGATGGTCGCTTTCACCCCAAGGCGGCTACCCGATAGAGCGACGCCCTGAGCGTGGTTACCCGCCGATGCCGCAATCACACCCGCTTTTTTTTGCGCCTCAGTCAGTTGCGCCATCATGTTGTGCGCGCCGCGTAGTTTAAATGAGTGGACCGGTTGGCGATCTTCACGCTTGAGCTGTACCTGATTATTGAAGCGCTCAGATAAGCGCTTCATGGTTTGAAGAGGCGAGGTCATCGCCACTTCATAAACAGGCGCGCGCAAGATATCTCTAAGGTAATCAGCACCGTCCATCGGTTGTACCCTTGAGGGTTGGGCCTGTTGCATGCTTACTCCTCCAATTTACTGCGATCGCGCACCGCACCTTTATCGGCGCTGGTGGCGAGGCTGGCATAGGCTTTTAACGCGTAAGAGACCTGACGTTGACGGTCTTTGGGCTTCCAGCCGCGTGCGTTTACTTCGGTGCGGCGGGTGGCCAGTGTCGCTTCGTCCACTAGCAGACTGATTTCGCGAGTGGGGATATCAATACGAATACGATCGCCGTTTTCCACTAACGCAATGGTGCCGCCGTTCGCTGCCTCGGGAGAGACATGACCAATAGACAGCCCAGAGGTGCCACCAGAGAAGCGTCCATCAGTGAGCAGGGCGCAGGATTTGCCCAATCCCATCGATTTTAAGTAGGTGGTGGGATAGAGCATTTCTTGCATGCCTGGCCCCCCTTTCGGCCCTTCGTAACGGATCACCACCACATCACCGGCTTTCACTTCCCCCCCGAGGATGGCATCCACCGCGTGGTCTTGACTTTCAAACACCACGGCTGGCCCTTCGAAGGTCAGAATACTTTCATCGACCCCAGCGGTTTTGACGATGCAGCCATTGAGCGCGATATTGCCTTGTAGCACGGCTAAACCACCGTCTTGGCTAAAGGCGTATTCATGGGCACGGATACAGCCTGATTGGCGATCATCATCCAGGGTGTCCCAGCGACAGCGTTGCGAGAAGGCTTGGGTGGTACGAATGCCCGCTGGCCCGGCGCGATAGAAGGCTTTAATCGCTTCATCATCGGTTTGCACGATGTCGTATTGCGCCAGTTGCTCTTTGAGGCTCATGCCCAGCACGGTTTGTTGCTCGACGTTTAGCAGGTTGGCGCGCTGAAGCTCACCGAGGATCCCCATTACCCCGCCAGCACGGTGCACATCTTCCATGTGATATTGCGGCGTCGATGGCGCCACCTTGCAAAGGTGAGGCACTTGGCGTGACATACGATCGATATCATCCATATCGAAATGGACGTCGCCTTCTTGTGCAGCCGCCAGTAGGTGTAAGACGGTATTGGTTGACCCGCCCATGGCAATATCGAGCGCCATCGCGTTTTCAAACGAGGCGCGGTTGGCGATATTGCGCGGTAGGATGCTGTCATCGTCCTGCTCATAATAGCGCTTGGCCAGCCCGACTATCCGTTTGCCGGCGTTGATGAACAGTTGCTCACGGTCTGCATGGGTGGCGAGCATCGACCCATTACCGGGTTGGCTGAGCCCCAGCGCTTCGGTGAGACAGTTCATCGAGTTGGCGGTAAACATGCCGGAGCACGATCCGCATGTCGGGCAAGCGGAACGCTCAATCTGCTCGCTTTGCTCATCGGACACATCAGGGTTGGCCCCTTGCATCATGGCATCGACCAAATCGAGTTTTAGGATCTGATCGGAGAGCTTGGTTTTCCCCGCTTCCATGGGGCCACCGGAAACAAAGATCACCGGGACATTGAGTCGCATTGAGGCCATCAACATGCCCGGGGTGATTTTGTCACAGTTAGAAATGCAGACCATGGCATCGGCACAGTGTGCATTGACCATATACTCGACCGAGTCTGCGATAATCTCACGGGAAGGCAGTGAGTACAGCATGCCGCCATGACCCATGGCGATGCCATCATCAACGGCGATGGTATTGAACTCTTTGGCGATACCGCCTGCTTGCTCGATTTCCTTGGCGACCAGCTGACCCATGTCTTTGAGATGGACATGGCCGGGGACAAACTGGGTAAATGAGTTGACCACGGCGATAATGGGTTTGCCGAAATCATCATCTTTGACGCCAGTGGCGCGCCATAATGCACGTGCCCCTGCCATGTTGCGACCGTGGGTAGTCGTTTTGGAACGATAGGTTGGCATATTACGACTCCTTTGCCTTATGCGCTCTGGTCTGGGTAAACCGGGTCAAGCCAGCCCCATTTGTCTTCGGTGGTGCCATCAAATAAGCCAAAGAAGGCTTGTTGTAGTGAGGCGGTGATCGGGCCTCGCTGGCCCTCACCGACGGTGATCTGATCAACGCTACGCACCGGCACGATTTCTGCCGCGGTGCCGGTCATAAAGACTTCATCGGCCAGATACAGTGCTTCACGTGCAATCGGCTCTTCGCAAATGGTGAGCCCTTTTTCTTTCGCCAGGGTGATGATGGAATCACGCGTGAGCCCCGGCAAAATGGCACTGGTGGCGGGTGGGGTGCTGATCACACCATTTTTAACAATAAAGAGGTTCTCACCGGCCCCTTCGGACAGGTAGCCGCGTACATCTAAGGCAATGCCCTCGGCATAGCCGTGACGACGCGCTTCCCCCCCTACTAAGAGGGATGATAAATAGTTGCCGCCGGCTTTGGCCGCGGTCGGAATGGTGTTGGGGGCCGCTCGGTTCCAGCTCGACACCATGGCATCCACCCCTTGGGCGAGCGCTTCTTCCCCTAAGTAGCTTCCCCAGCTAAACGCGGCGATGATGATATCCATTTGTGTATCAGGTGGCGGGCAGACCCCTAGGCCGACGTTGCCCACAAACCCCAGCGGGCGAATGTAGGCAGAGCGTAGTTGGTTCACGCGTAAGGTTTCACGACACGCTTCCATCAGCGCGTCGACGCTAAATGGGATCGGAAAACGATATATTTTGGCCGAGTCTTTCAAGCGCTGCATGTGCTCGCGATGGCGAAACACCACTGGGCCGTTCGGCGTGTCGTAGCAGCGGATCCCCTCAAACACCGAGGTACCATAGTGCATGGCGTGCGTGAGTACGTGCACGGTAGCATCCTGCCAAGCGATCATTTCACCGTTAGACCAAATGTAATCAGCGGTATTTGTCGACATTCTTTTCTTCCTTTTTGGTTATGCGCGTAGGGAGTGTGGCTGGGATGAGGACATCATGACCTCAGCCACGTCCCATAGCTTAGTCAGTTGTGGTCGCAAGGTCTCGATCGCTCTTTGGCTTTCGACGGTGACGTCAAAAATTACTTGGCCGCTTTCTGAAGGCAAAGACATATTGAATTGACAAACCGTAAAGCCGCGATGACGGATCACACGCAAAACACGCTCAAGCAGTTCAGGGCTGTGGGTGGCATGAATTGAAAACTGGTGTTGCATCATAAGTCTTGCTCCATCATTTGTTGGTTTGCCGCGCCGGGTGGTACCAGCGGCCATACGTTTTCCATCTCATCAATGGCAACATGCAGCAAATACGGGCCTTGATGTGCCATCAAGGTGTTGAGCGCGTCCTCGACTTCGTCTTTGCGCTGGATACTGTGTCCAGGAATATCAAAGGCGCGCGCTAGGGTGAGAAAATCCGGGTTATCAGATAGGTCAGTTTCACTGTAACGTTGCTCGAAAAACAGCTGTTGCCATTGACGCACCATGCCCAAGCGTTGGTTGTCCAGCAGGATGATTTTCACCCCGATCCCGCGACGCTTCAGTGTGCCCAGCTCTTGGACGTTCATCATGAATGAGCCATCTCCGGACACCAACACCACTTCATCCTCGGGGCGAGCCACTTTGGCCCCCATCGCGGCAGGCAAGCCAAATCCCATGGTGCCAAGGCCGGCTGAGGTCAGCAGATTCTCAGGTCGAGTGGGGCGAACATGTTGCGCGACCCACATTTGGTGTTGACCCACATCGGTGGCAACCACTGTGCTTGCAGGCATGCTATCGGATAAGTGTTTGAGTAAGGCAGGCGCGTAGATCGCCTCGCCAGGGTGGTCGTAGCGCCACGCGTGAGTGGTTTGCCATTCAGTGATTTGCGCCCGCCATGCCGGTGAGGTGTCAGGGCAGGCGAGTGCAGGGAGCACTTGATTGAGTGGGGCGCAAACCGGAGCTTGTGCGCGGCGCAGTTTATTGATTTCGGCGGCATCGATATCCAGGTGCACCACATTGGCATGGGGGGCAAAGGTATCGAGCTTGCCGGTCACCCGGTCATCAAAGCGCGCGCCGATGACAATCAGCAAATCAGACGCTTGCACTGCGAGGTTGGCCGCTTTGGTGCCATGCATGCCGAGCATCCCGAGGTAATACGGATAGTTTGCTTCAACTGTGCCCAAGCCTTTCAGCGTGCTCACGACAGGTAGCTGACTGCGATCCAAGTAATCACGTAATGCCTGGGTCGCTTTACCGAGTATCACGCCACCGCCCAAATAGACCATAGGGCGCTCACTGGTTCGAATCAGCGTATTGGCCTTTTCGAGCGCTTGGTTGTCGACAGGATCAGCGTTTGCGGTGCGAACTTGAGTTTCCGTGTGTGGGATCAGTGCTTGTTGCACATCTTTAGCGATATCGACCAATACTGGGCCGGGCCGGCCGGATTGTGCTATTTCGAATGCCTGCGCTAAGGTGGTAGTAAGCTCGGCCGGATCAGTGACCAGAAAACTGTGTTTGGTGCAGGCAAGCGATAAGCCGAGGACATCAATCTCTTGAAAGGCATCCGTTCCAATTAGCGGACTGGCAACTTGGCCGGTGATCGCGACCACGGGCACCGAGTCCATCATTGCATCGGCAAGCCCGGTGACTAAGTTAGTGGCGCCCGGCCCTGATGTCGCCAGGCAGACGCCAGGGCGGCCACTGGCGCGGGCATACCCGATGGCGGCCATCGCCGCGCCTTGTTCGTGGCGACATAAAATATGTTCAACCCCACCATCATAGAGGGCATCATACACAGGCATGATGGCACCGCCTGGATACCCAAATACGGTTTCAACGCCTTGCTTATGTAAGGCTTCCACAACCCATTGTGCACCTGTCATCCTCGTCCCTCCCCGTATGAACGGGGAGGGCAGGCGGGCGAATGATCGGTCTCTGCGCTCTCCATCATTGTTGCTTCCGTTGTCGCGTGGCTATCGCCACATGAATGAAAAAAGCCCCCGAACCTGTTGGTTGCGGGGGCTTGGTTGCGATGTTGCTGCTGTATTTCGCGTACCTAAACCCCTCGCGGCATAATGACCACGATGAGGCGAATAATTAGGACGATAGCGAAGTTAAGCATTTGTCTGTCTTTTCTTGTCGTTAGCCCATTTTATGAGCTTTTTGTTAATTTGTTTTTTGTTTATGCCTGCTTGTTACAGGTCAGTCACGAACCCGATCTGTCGCCGAGTCTCGTGTTTAATTGTTGTGCATTTGTAGTGGTATCACAGACCTCACTCGCATGACAAGAAAAAAATACTCTTAATCATAAATTGGCTCGGCACTATAAGAGCCGGGTTTCATAGTGGCTAACAAGGGCAACGCGGAGAGAAAATGGCATTAGCGATAGTGCACAGTCGAGCCTGTGTGGGCGTGCAAGCACCAAATGTAACGGTAGAAGTGCATATATCCAATGGTTTACCTGGTTTTGCGCTGGTGGGGCTGCCGGAAACCACGGTGAAAGAAGCCCGAGACAGGGTGAGAAGTGCGATTGTGACCTCTAACTTTGAGTTCCCATCACGTCGGATCACCGTTAACCTTGCACCGGCTGACTTACCCAAAGAAGGTGGACGGTTTGATTTACCGATTGCACTTGGGATCTTGGTGGCGTCTGGGCAACTGCCGGAGAAGCGGCTCAACGAATTCGAGTTTTTGGGGGAGCTGGCTTTGTCTGGGCAGCTACGGCCGGTTAAAGGGGCCTTGCCCGCCGCGCTTGCCTGTCAAAAAGCGCAGCGCGCACTGGTGGTGCCAGATGATAACGCCAGCCAGGTCGCATTGGTGGACAATGAGCGCCATGTGTCCGCCCCTGATCTGATTGCGGTGGGTCAGCACCTGACAGGCCAACAAAGCCTTTGTTTGAATACAAACCAGGTTGAGGCCCCCGATCCACCGCCGACCCGGTGTTTGCGTGACATTATCGGCCAACAGCAAGGCAAGCGGGCGCTCGAAATCGCCGCGAGTGGCTCTCACAATCTCCTTTTTGTTGGCCCACCCGGCACCGGCAAAACCATGCTGGCCTCGCGTTTGTGCGATTTACTCCCGCCCATGAATGATGAAGAAGCACTGGCCTCCGCGGCGGTGACTTCTTTAACCCAGCAACCCTTGCATGAAGGAAATTGGCGTCAGCGCCCGTTTCGTAGTCCCCACCACTCAAGCTCGATGGCGGCGTTGGTCGGGGGTGGCACCGTCCCGCGCCCGGGAGAGATCTCTTTGTCGCACCATGGGGTACTGTTTTTAGATGAAATGCCAGAGTTCGAGCGCCGGGTGCTTGATGCCCTGCGTGAGCCGCTAGAGTCGGGGGAGATTATTATCTCTCGCGCCAATGGCAAAACCCGCTTTCCCGCGCGCTTTCAGTTGATAGGCCCATTAAACCCTAGCCCCACAGGCCATCATGAAGGAGAGCTCGCGCGTTCAAACCCACAGCAAATCTTGCGCTATTTAGCCCGTTTGTCTGGGCCATTATTAGATAGGTTTGATATGTCGATTGACATCCCAGCACTGCCAAGAGGGAGCCTCTCCAATGGTGGAGACCGTGGTGAGTCAACGGAGGTGGTAAAAGCCCGAGTTGAAGCGGCGCGCACGCGGATGGTGGCGCGTCAAGGTAAGGTTAATGCGTTGCTAAGCAATCGAGAAATGGAACAACATTGCCAACTGGCTCAAACCGATGCGGCATTTTTAGAGCAAGCCTTGCATCGTTTGGGGCTGTCTGTGCGGGCGTATCATCGGATTATAAAAGTGGCGAGAACCATTGCGGATTTGGCCGATGTTGACACCATCCAGCGCTCTCACCTTGCTGAGGCGCTGGGGTATCGGGCGATGGATGGCTTATTACGCCACCTCAACGCCCAAGTCAGCTAATTACTTTTGGGTAAGCAAGAAGTTGATCAACTGAAAGTATTCTTCAGGGGTTTCCACTGTTTTCGGCGTGACATGATACTTGCCGTTCACGACCACGGCAGGGACGCCGCGCAGGCCCGCCTTTTCGAATGATTGGTCAAAACGCTTCGCCATTGAGTTGGCTGCAAAGCTGTTGTAAGCACCATCAAACTCTTGGCCATCAATGCCGTTATCAACAAACATTTGGCGCACCTCGGCCAATGATTTGGGTGGGTTTTGCGCCGCGTGAATGCGATCAAACATCACCGGAATGATAGTGTCTTGTGCGTTAAGTACCACGGCGGTTGCGTATGCACGGGTGACGACACTGCCCATATCACCGCCCATAAAGGAGACGTGATTTTTCACCACTTTGGCGTTGTCGGGCACCTGCTGCTTAAGCTGTTGAACCAATGGCTCAAATTGATAACAGTGCGGGCAGTAGAAGGAGAAAAACTCGGTGACGGTCGGTGTCTCCGTGGCTGGCGTGTCCAGCACTTGGTAGTCTTCGCCCGCCTTGAAACGGCCCGGCTTGGCATCAGCCACCTCAATGGGTGCTGCTGGCTCAGACTGGGTTTGTGAAGACTCTGCTGTTTGCGTGGTTTGTGATGACGTTTGTGTCACGCTTTCAGGCTCAGAGCAGGCGGTTAAGCCTAGGATGAGTAGGACAGGAAACAGTTTTTTTAACATGATTGAATGACTCTCCGTTATCGATTGAGCGCTTACGGGTACAGCGTAAGCGGTGGCGCTTGTAGGGTGGCAAGTTGTTCTTTAAACGCCAGTACTTGACCTTCCCAGTATTTTGCATCAGCAAACCAAGGAAATGCACGAGGAAAAGCAGGGTCTTGCCAGCGTTTTGCTAGCCACGCCATATAGTGCACCATTCTCAGACCACGCAATGGCTCGATCAGTTGCAATTGGTCGGCGGGGAATTCACGAAATTCGCGATAACCCTCCGCCAAGGTATCGAGTTGGGCAAGCTGATCGGCACGACTGCCGTTTAAAAATAGCCACAAGTCTTGAATCGCAGGGCCGTTACGCGTGTCATCAAAATCCACAAACAGCGGACCGTCGCGCCACAGAATGTTGCTGGGATGGCAGTCACCGTGCAAGCGGATAGCCGGCCAGTCTGTATGCCAGCGTGCGGCAATGGCGTCGATCAAGTGGTCAAGATCAGAGAAAAAGGTCGCCTGAATGCCTTCTGGGATAAGACTTGCCTCATTTAATACCTGACGAGGCTGATAAAGATGACTGTCGAGATCGAACTTTGCCCGTTCCTGGAAGGGGGTCGCCGCGCCCACTTGGTGTAGGCGGCCAAGGTAACGGCCGACCGCCTCAAGTTGATCCCAATTATCCACTTCAAAACCCCGGCCGCCGACACTGGGAAACAACGCAAAACGAAACCCCTCGGCGGTAAACAGGCTTGTTCCCTCGCGGTAGATAGGCGCCACCACGGGAATATCGGCTTGGGCGAGCTCATGGCAGAACGCGTGCTCTTCAAGAATTTGCGCGTTAGACCAGCGCCCGGGCCGGTAAAACTTCACCACATAGCGCTGGCCATCATCAGCGACAAATTGGGCAACACGGTTTTCATAGCTGTTCAGCGCAAGCAAGCCTGATTGGGGATAGATCCCCACTGACTCAATCGCATTTAACTGAACATCTGGCGTTAGTGTATGAAAATCAAAGCCATGGTCAGTCATGAGTATTCCGTCTGTGTGGCAAAACGCCATAGTAACAAATAAAAAGAGCGCTGCCTGCGCCCTTTTCGTCTGCATACGGTGTGGCGATTAAAGGTCAGTGATAAACCGACTCTCCGCCGTGACCACTTTTTGCTCCTCACCCGATTCGCGTTCCATCACAAAAGTGATATCAGCGATACGCTGTTCCATCTCATAGGTATCAACCGCGAGGCTGATGGGTAATGAGAACACTTCTCCGGCTTGGACATTGACCGTCTGCGGGCCATGCCATTCCACATCGTTTAGCCCATTCACTGACAGCTGATAGATCTCATCCGATTGGGTTTTATTGAGGATTTTTAAGGTATAGGTGTTTTCGACTAATCCTTGGTTGTTGATGCGATAAAGCTGGTTACGGTCACGAATCACATCCAGCTCCATGGGCATCACTGACATCGCCAAATAGATAAACATGGCAGTCACGATAGTCATGACAACCCCGTAGCCAAGGAGCTTAGGTCGCATCACGGCCGTTTTCTTGCCTTCTAGTTTGTGCTCGGTGGTGTAGCTAATCAGTCCACGCTCATAGCCCATGCGATCCATGGTTTCATCGCAGGCATCGATACAGGCACCACAGTTGATACATTCGTATTGCAAGCCATCACGAATATCGATGCCTGTTGGGCAGACTTGCACACATAAATTACAGTCAATGCAGTCACCGAGCCCCAACTCTTTCGGATCTTTTTTACGAGGACGTGGGCCGCGTTTTTCACCGCGCTTGGCATCATACCCGACAATGAAGGTGTCTTTGTCGAACATGGCTGACTGGAAGCGCGCGTAAGGGCACATGTGGATACACATAATCGAGCGCATCCAGCCGGCGTTACCATAGGTACAAGCGGCAAAGAAGATCACCCAAAAACCGACCCAGAAGCTGGTATCAAAGGTGACTAAATCGATGGCTAACTCGCGCATCGGCACAAAGTAGCCGACGAAGGTCATCCCAGTCACCAAGGAGATCGCCCACCACGCTGCATGCTTAGCGGTTTTGCGCGCGGCTAGCTCAGGCGTCAGTTTTAACGAGTCTTGCTTGCGGCGTTTATTGGCCGCGCCTTCGAGTTTTTCCTCAAACCAAATAAACAAAAAGGTCCATACCGTTTGCGGGCATAAGTACCCACACCACACGCGGCCAAGAAAGGTGGTGATGAAGAAAAGGCCAAATGCCGCGAGCATCAACAAGGCAGCCAGCAAGGTAAGGTCTTGTGGCCAGAGTGTGGTGCCAAAAAAGGTAAACTTCTGATTACCGATATCGAGTAAGATGGCTTGGCGTCCTTGGTATGGGAGCCATGGAATGGCGAGGAACACCAGCATGAAAAACCAGCCCATATAGCGTCGCATACGCTGGTAATAGCCTTTTACCGCACGCACATAAATACGATTGCTCGGATTGAATCGGTCGTCAGCCCCTTTGTGAGTTTTGGGGTTGTACTCTTTTGCAGTCACGTCTTTGACGTTGATTTTTTTATCGCTCATGACATTGGCTTTCCTTGGGGTATGGGTCCATGGTGCATTGCCAGGCCCTGATTATCATTGTTGCCTGTAATTGTAGCGCAGCGAATTCCTTGAATACGCTACCAGAGTCATAGTTTGCAACATAGCCACAAACTCAATGAAATCTAGCTATAACAGACGATTAGCCAGACTGCTTTCACGACGATTGCTGAGGCGGGATCCCGCGCGCGCGCAAAATCGCGGCTTTAAAATCGCCTTCACAATCTTTGGCTAGCCCAGGAATGGGGGCATCAGTGTCTTCTAGTCGCATCTTAAGCTGATAGATCAAGGTATCGTCTGATAACGTGGTGATATCCTGACCATGACCCGCTTCATCAGCGATCTGGATGAGCACTTGCATCAGAGAACAGTCAGGGGTTTTTTGCCAAGATTGATTGAGTAGGTCGAGCAGCTCATTGATACGGTGGCATTGCATAGGGCATCCTTAGTGTGGCACGTAAAAAATGCCATTTTGCCCGACCACACTGAAGTGAAACTTAGCCAGGATCAATTTCCGCTCAGGTGGTGATTAATTAATCGGCATCACGCGATTACGGCCTAAGTTTTTAGCTTGATACAAGTGCTGATCGGCACGGTAAATCAGATCGGCACTCGACTCCGTTTTCTCTTCATCATATTCTGCGACGCCAATGGAGACGGTAATATGATCCAAGGTTCGGCCGCGACGTCGGTCTTTGATCACCATGCGATCAATCGCGGCGCGCAATGTTTCGGCGGTGCGTTTGGCGGTACTCAACTTTTTTTGTGGTACCAATAACGCAAACTCCTCGCCCCCATAGCGAAAGGCTTGTACGCCATCCCGACAGTAATCGAGGATCCGCTTAGCGACCTGCTTTAATGCGATATCGCCGAGCACATGACCATAAGTATCATTGAGCTTTTTGAAGTGGTCGAGATCAATGAGTATCAAGCAAAACGGCCAGGTTTGTGGGCTATCAATGTAGGCGGTGAGCTCGCGCTCAAAGGCTGCACGGTTAAGCAAACCGGTTAAGCCATCATGAGTGGCTTGTTCTGTCATCTCTGCCAAGTTTTGCTTCAATTGCGCAATCTCTTGCTGCGCGTCATTAAGCTGGTGCTTAAAGTAGCGGGTCGACTGGGTCAGTGCTTGCGAGTCTTTGACCACGTTGCGTACCACAGCAATGGTCTCATCAATGGATAGCCCTTCGTTTTCGACCCGTGACAGCTGTTCAAAGGTGTTATCGAGTACCGAATGAAAAGCGTCAGTATCTTGGATCGTATCTGACATCGAGTGAGTCATTTCGGTCATCATCGATTCTAAGCTTTGCTTTAATGCATTGATGTCTCGACTATGTTTATCGGCCATGTGTTTTTGGTAGAGCATATCGCTTTGCAGCGGGCTGCAGGTACCGTGCTCATCCACCGTGGCATCGACATCCGCGTTAAGTTTGGCGTCGGTATTGGCGACATAGGTGTACCACAAGGCATAGTTGGTGGGTGTGGTCGGCACCTTATATTTCATCATCAAAGGCACCGCTTTTTTGAGGAAGCTGGTAGATTGCTGAAATTGATCGTCCGACATGGCGTTCCTTTCTGCGTTGTCGATACCAGAGAGCTTTTATTAGTGTATACCCAAAGTGATTGGAACGGCAGTAGACAGCGAAAAACCGTGAGCCTGCAGGCAACAACGCCTGCAGGATAGGATTAAAGGAAGAAAGGACTGGGCTGGAAAAGGCGCTCAACGTCAGGAATGTATTTTTTGTTCACCAAGAACAACACCACATGGTCATCTTGCTGGATCACGGTTTTGTCGTGCGCAATTAACACTTCATCGCCGCGTACCACGGCACCGATCGTGGTACCTGGTGGCAGTTTGATCTCGCCGATAGCGCGCCCGACCACTTTCGAGGTGGATGCATCCCCATGGGCGATTGCCTCGATGGCCTCGGCGGCACCGCGTCGTAGTGACGAGACATTAACAATGTCGGCGCGGCGAACATGGGTGAGCAGCGCAGATATCGTCGCCTGTTGAGGGGAGATGGCAATATCAATTACCCCGCCTTGCACCAAATCCACATAAGCGCCGCGCTGGATAAGCACCATGACTTTTTTGGCGCCAAGGCGTTTCGCCAACATCGCCGACATAATGTTGGCTTCATCTTCGTTGGTGACCGCGATAAACACATCAATCTGATCAATGTGCTCTTCACTGAGCAGCTCTTGGTCGGAGGCGTCACCACAAAAGACCGTGGTTTCTTCCAGTAACTCAGAAAGGTGCTCGGCGCGGGTCGGGTTACGTTCAATCAACTTCACACTGTATTGACGCTCCAACGCCATCGCGAGGCCTGCCCCGATATTACCACCACCAACAATCATGATGCGTTTGTAGGGCTTTTCAAGGCGCTGCAACTCACTCATCACCGAACGAATATGGTTACTCGCGGCGACGAAAAATACTTCGTCATCGGCTTCAATGATGGTGGTACCTTGCGGGCGAATCGGGCGATCACGACGGAAAATAGCGGCGACACGCGTATCCACATGCGGCATATGTTCACGCAGCGCCGACAAGGCCTTTCCGACTAAAGGACCACCGTAATACGCTTTAACCGCAACCAGACCGACCTTTTTGTCAGCAAAACTGACCACCTGTAAGGCACCTGGATATTCAATCAGACGACGAATATAACGGGTCACCAATTCTTCTGGAGCGATAAGGTGGTCAACCGGACACGCATCACTGTTAAACAGTTGCTCTTTCACCGCTAAGTATTCAGGGCTGCGGATCCGGGCAACACGGTTGGGGGTATTAAATCGGGTATACGCGACCTGGCAGGCGATCATATTGGTCTCGTCTGAGTTGGTCACCGCGACCAGCATATCCGCATCTTGAGCCCCCGCCTCTTGCAGCGTGGTCGGATGGCTGGCAAACCCTTGCACCACACGTAAGTCATATTTGTCTTGCAGCTCACGCAGTCGTTCCGGGGCGCGGTCAACAATGGTGATATCGTTGTTTTCCCCCACTAGGTTTTCTGCCAAGGTGCCGCCGACTTGGCCTGCACCCAAGATGATGATTTTCATGCTGCTGTCACTCCCTGCCTAGTCGCATAAAGGCTTTTCTAGGCATGCGTAATAGAAACCGTCCATGTCGTCTTCGCCTGGCAAAATCTGGCGACCAGGCTGCGTTTGCGTGCCGGTGCGCAGTATCGCAGAAGGCTCACGGGCTAAAAAGGCAAGGATTTGCTCGCGGTTTTCATCCGGTAACACTGAGCAAGTGGCGTAAACCAGCGTACCGCCTGGTGCCAATTGCTGCCACATTGCGTCTAAAATCTCTGCCTGTAACGTGACCAGGGCATGAATATCACTGTCACGACGCAGCCACTTTATGTCGGGATGACGTCGGATCACGCCGGTGGCAGAGCAAGGGGCATCCAGCAAAATACGATCAAATGTCGGCCCTTGATACCAAGCGCTCGGCTCGCGGGCATCCGCGTGTTTCACTTCAGCATTAAGGCCCAACCGTGACAGGTTCTCTTTGATCCGCGGCAAGCGGTTTTCATCGGCATCAATGGCCGTCACCATGGCATCAGGCTGATGCTCAAGAATATGACAGGTTTTTCCGCCTGGCGCGGCACAGCAGTCGAGAATATGTTCTGCAGACGCGGGTTGGAGATAATCGACAGCCAGCTGCGCGGCGGCATCTTGTACCGACACCCAGCCTTGGTCAAAGCCGGGTAGGCGAGACACATCACACGGCGCGTCGAGCTTCAGCGCATCCATCGCATCTGGGTGAGCACTGGCACCAATACCGGCTTGTTGCAGCTCGGCGTGGTAGCTTTCTCGTGAATGGTACTGGCGATTGACACGCAGCCACATCGGCGCCTTTTGATGATTTGCCGCCACAATGTCTTGCCAATTTGATGGATAGGCGGCCTGAAGGCGTTTGAGTAACCAGCTGGGATGACAATAAAGCCCGGCCTCGTGTGCTTGACTCGCTTGGTCTAGCGCATCTTGATCGCGTTGATAATTGCGCAAAATGGCGTTAATCAATCCACGTAATTGTGGGCGCTTCAATGGCTTGGTGGCGTTGACAGTTTCAGCCACCGCTGCATGGGCAGGGATCCGCATGTAGCTAATCTGATACAGCCCGACCAGCAGCAAGTGATGGAAAACACGTTGCTTGCCTTTCAGTGGCTTGTCCATCAGAGTTTGGACAATGTGCTCTAAGCGCGGCAGCCAGCGTAAAGTGCCGTAACACATCTCTTGCAACAAGGCGGCATCGCGCGGGGCGATCTGCTGTTGAGCGAGAGGAAGCTGCTGTGACAATGATTGGCCCTGATCGACCACGTGATACAGAACGCGGGCAGCCGCGGCTCTTACATTCATATGTTTACCTATGCAAAGGTCAAATTGGCATCAAACGATGATGTTAGCCAGATAAAAAAAGGCCAGCGTACTGGCCTTATCGTCATGCAGGGCACGATTAACCTACAGTTGGGTACCCGTTTCAAACCATTCACGGCGAGCATTCAGCAGCTCATGTGCTTGCATGGCTTTTTTGCCTGGTGGCTGAAGTTGGGTCAGCTGGATCACGCCTTTTCCGGTCGCGACCTGAATGCCGTGTTTGTCAGTGTTGATCACTGTGCCTGGTGCCGCGTCCACGTCGATATCCAGTGCGTTAGCGTCCCATACCTTGATGTTTTGCTCTCCTAAGGTGAAGTAGCTGATCGGACGTGGGTTAAATGCGCGCACACAACGTTCGATAAAGGCGGCATCTCGCTGCCAATCGATCTGCGCTTCTTGCTTACTCAGCTTTTCAGCGTAGTTGGCTTTGGCATCGTTTTGTGGCTCGGCAAGAATAATGCCGTTAGCCATGTCATTAAGGCAGTCGATCAATGCCTGCGGCCCCAGCTCTGCAAGTCGCTGATACAGGCTGCCACTGGTCTCTTTCTCATCAATGGGTAAGGTGGCAATTTTGAGCATGTCGCCGGTATCGAGCCCCTCATCCATCTGCATGATGGTGACGCCGGTCTCATTGTCGCCGGCCCATACGGCTCGCTCGATAGGGGCCGCGCCACGCCAGCGAGGCAGGATGGAGCCATGGACATTCACACAGCCTAATCGAGGTGTATCCAAGACCGCTTTGGGGAGAATAAGCCCGTAAGCGACCACCACCATCACATCAGCATTCAAGGCAGCCAGCTCGGCTTGCGCTTGTTCATCACGCAAGGTGCGGGGTTGGTAGACGGGTAAGTCATGCTCAAGGGCGAGCTGTTTCACCGGGCTGGCGGTAAGCTTTTTTCCTCGGCCAGCGGGTTTATCTTCACGGCTATAAGCCGCAATCACCTCATGCTCACTGTCGAGCAGGGCTTGCAAATGGCGCGCGGCAAAATCCGGCGTGCCCGCAAATACTATACGCAGCGGTGTGCTCAAAGTGACCTCAACTTGCTTTTTGGTTAGCGCGTTTGATTTTTTCCATCTTCTGCTTGATGCGTTGTCGCTTCAGTGGCGAAAGATAATCAACAAAAAGCTTACCTTCTAGATGGTCAAGCTCATGCTGAACACAAATCGCGAGTAGGTCGTCGGCATCAAACTGAATAGGGTTACCATCGCGATCCAGCGCTTTTACTGTCACTTCGGCCGCACGAGGGACCAATGCACGTGCGCTGGGCACAGATAAGCACCCTTCTTCAATACCATCTTCACCACGCTTTTCGATGATTTCGGGGTTGATAAGCACCATGGGTTGATCACGGGTGTCAGACACATCAATCACCACCATGCGTTGGTGAAAATCTACTTGCGTGGCCGCGAGACCAATACCGTCTTGGGCGTACATGGTTTCAACCATGTCATCAGCCATTTTTTGGATCTCAGGCGTGACAGCATCCACTGGCTTAGCCACGGTGCGAAGGCGCTCATCTGGGAATGTTAATACGTTCAGTAAAGCCATAACGTCTCATAAAAATTGAACTGTGCCGAAAGCGGCACGGGGTAATTGGGTTAATTCTAGACATTTTACCAGCCAATTGACAGCATCAGCATCATTCGTCGGGTGAGGAAGACATTGATGACAAGAAAGCTGTTCAATCTGGCCGCTGCTGGGTTATTGGTTGTCGCGCTACCAATACTGGCAGCCGGTCCTGCCGAGAGTCAGCGTTATGTGGTTGAGCGGGGAGATACCTTGTGGGACATCGCCGCCACTTTTTTTGATAACCCTTGGCAGTGGCCCAAGGTATGGTACGCGAATCCGGATATAAACGATCCCAATCTTATTTACCCCGGTGATGTGCTCACCTTCACATGGCAAGCAGGACAACCTACCGTCAGCTATCAGCCCAAAGAGGCGATCGCGCCGCACGGAAAGGTGTCCGATACACCGGCACTCACCAGCGTTGATTCTAGGCTGCTTCCTTATTTACGACAGGACATGTTGGTCGAAAAAGCGCGCTTGGTCGCCTTGCCTCGCGTGCTTGGCTCGACCGATGGACGTCAATATCTTTCCCTACACGATACCCTATATGTGGATGCCGCGCTGAATGCTAAAGACTGGCAGGTTTTTCGGGTTGAGAAAACTTTCTCGCGCGCCGAAAAGTCAGGCGCTGGCGCCGAATCTACCGCTATGGTGAGCTTAAAACATGTGGCTGATGGGCGTATCCGTGCGCAAAGCCAAGGGCGCAGTGTGCTGACACTGACACGCGTGGTGCAGGAAGTGCGCCCCAATGATGTCTTGTTACCTTTGCCTGAGAACACGTCTCCTCGGTTTTGGCCCCAAGCGGCGCAAATCGACGCCACGTTATTAGGGCACCTCTATGGCAGTGAGTATGTGGCGAATGGCCAGCTTGTGGTGCTCGATAAAGGCGCCAAAGATGGCGTAACCGCCGGGCAAATGTTTACTGTCACTGAAGCTGGCGCCAACGTATTAAATGGCCCCGGTGAGTATCGCTATCAAAACGCGAACGAAAGCACGACACAGGCCATCACACCCATGCCTGATGTGACAGTGGGACAAACCATGGTGGTTCGAGCCTATCCCCAGGTTAGTTTGGCGGTGATCACCCAAGCGCGTCAGCCTATCAAAGCCGGCATGCATGCGGTGCCGCCTTCTCCTCAACCGGCCTATGGACGATAAATCGCTGCGAGGATGGTTGACGCTGACCCAAGTGCCGCGGTTGCGCGTCTCGCAACGGCGCGCGCTGTTGGCCAAAGTGCCCATCGATGCGTTATGTGACCAAACGCATTATGAGCTTGCCGCGGTTGGCTTAACCGCTGATCAATGTCAGGCGATCACCCACCCCAACCATGCCATGATTGAACGCAGCCTTGAGTGGGCGAGGCAAGAGAGTTGCCACCTTATTGGCTTTGATCATCCTGCTTACCCGGCACTACTCGGAGAAATCGCACGGCCACCTTTGATCTTGTATGTGCAAGGGGATCTCTCTTGCTTGGCGATGCCCCAATTGGCGATGGTGGGCAGCCGTCACGCGACCCCACAAGGTTTAGAGACAGCGTATCAATTTGCTAAACAACTGGTTGAGCATGGTGTTGCGATTACCAGTGGGCTTGCGCTCGGCATTGATGGCCGGGCACACAAAGGCGCACTCGAAGGCGGCGGTAAGACTTTGGCGGTGTTGGGAAGCGGACTTGCCAATGTGTATCCCGCGCGACATCGCGCATTGGCCAAGCGAATTGAAGCGCAAGGGGCTCTGGTTTCCGAGTTTTGGCCAGACGCGCCGCCAAGGGCCGAACACTTTCCGCGCCGCAATCGACTGATCAGTGGGTTGTCGGCGGGTGTATTGGTGGTAGAGGCCGCACCGCAAAGTGGGTCACTGATCACGGCGCGTTATGCGCTAGAGCAAAACCGGAGTGTGTTTGCGATTCCCGGTCCCATTGACCAAGTCCAATCGCGCGGTTGCCACCAATTGATAAAACAAGGTGCGGTGTTAGTTGACTGTGTTGATGATATTATAAGTGATGTGGATAGCTTGGTGCAGTTTGCTGTGAGTCAGCAACATGAATTATTTAGTGATGCACCCAAGTTAGATACGCACGAAGGATTGCCATTTTCTGCGCTGTTGGCTAACGTAGGGACTAACGCGACGTGTGTCGACGTACTGGCTGAGCGCTGCAACCAACCGGTTCACGAAATCATGATGCAGTTGTTAGACTTAGAACTCCAGGGGCTTGTAGCAGCAGTACCCGGTGGCTATGTCAGAACGAGGAGGGGCTAGCCATGATGGACATTCTTATGTACCTGTTCGAAACCTACATCCATAGCGATGTGGAAGTGATGATCGATCAGGACGAGTTAGCAGATGAATTGTCCCGCGCGGGTTTTCATCAAGACGATATATATAAAGCCCTGAACTGGCTTGAAAAGCTGGCACAGTTGCAATATGCGGATAAACAGCCTTACCTATCAGGCAGTGCCCAAAGCTCGATTCGAATCTATACCGAGCAAGAAACACGCTTTATCGACCAAGAAAGCCGAGGCTTCCTCTTATTCTTAGAGCAGGCTGGGGTGCTGTCACCGGAAACGCGTGAAATGGTGATCGATCGGGTGATGGAACTCGAGACCCAAGAATTTGGTCTTGATGACCTAAAATGGGTGATTTTGATGGTGCTGTTTAACGTGCCCGGTAACGAGCGTGCGTATACACAGATGGAAGACATGCTGTACGACGCACAAGAGGGATACGTGCACTAACGCTTCTCAACAACAGTGAAAGGTGTGAATGAGTAAAGAAAACACCCCGAACACCCACGAGCGCTGCCCGGAATGTGGCAGCGCTCTTGCGTTTAAATCGGGCAAACGAGGCCCGTTTTTGGCCTGTACGGCCTACCCAGACTGCCACTATACCAAGGCGTTACATCATGGCGATGGCCATGTAGTAAAAGCGCTTGGCGTGGCTTGCCCGGCGTGTCATCAGGGGGAGTTGGTGTTACGCCAAGGTCGATTCGGTATGTTTATTGGCTGCGATCAATTCCCGCAATGCACGCATATTGAAAAACCGGACGAACCGGATCACACCACGTTGACTTGCCCAGCCTGCCATAAAGGTGAGCTGGTGGAGCGTACCTCGCGTTACGGTAAGCGTTTTTTTGCCTGTGACCAGTACCCTAAGTGCCATTTTGCAGTAAACGCACAACCGATAGCTGGCACCTGCGAACAATGTGGCTTTGCGCTGCTGGTGGAGCGTAAGAAAGGCGGCAAGACGGTGCATCAATGTGCCGATAAGCCCTGCAGCGCGATTCAAGGTGAATCGGCTGCAGAATCGGAGAGTGAGGATTAGTCGGTTTGCGCGGCGAGAGCCAAGGCAGCGGATTTTAAACCGTGAAAAGCATTGTCAGGGAGGTAGCTGGCGAGGCTGGCTAACTTGGTGGCAAGCGCTGCGTTCGATGTGGCCGTGACATTAATATGGCCCACTTTGCGCCCCGGACGAGGCGTTTTGTTGTACCAATGCACATGGGCATCACGATAGGTTGCAAGCGGGACACTGCCTTGGCCTAAGATATTGATCATCGCCGTCGGCTGGATTAACTCGGTCGGGCCGAGGGGTAAGCCGCTGACGGCGCGCAGGTGGTTTTCAAACTGGCAACACGCGCTACCTTGCTGTGTCCAGTGACCGGAGTTATGCACCCGAGGTGCGATTTCGTTCACCAGCAAGCTGCCGTCCACATCAAAGAATTCCACTGCGAGCACACCCACATAGTTCAGCGCGCTGGCAATCTTTTCCAACATATCCGCTGCTTGTGTTTGCAAAGCATCCTCATCCGGGCGCACCACAGACAAGGTCAATATCCCATCATGGTGGTGGTTTTGGGTCAGGCTATAACTGGCAAATTCACCATTCGCGCCACGCACACCAATTAGTGACACTTCTCGGTCAAAAGGGATCATGGCTTCGGCAATGATGGCTTGCCCATCGCGCTGTCCGGGCGCGGTGAGAAAGGCGTCGAGTTCTGCCCACAATGTGTGCAGATCATCGCCGTCACGATAGCGCCATTGTCCTTTGCCGTCATAACCATCCAAGGTACTTTTGAGGACCAAGGGCGCGCCCAGTGCGTCGACTGCCTTTTCTAAATCCGCCTGTGTATACACCACACGGTACGGCGCATTGGCGACGCCTGCTTGCATCAGTAGGGCTTTCTCAATTTGGCGATCGCCACCGGTTAGAATTGCCTGGGCGCTGGGGCGTAATTTCCCGCTTTGCTCACAGTGATGCAAGATATCGGCGGGGATGTGCTCAAATTCCGCGGTGATAATATCTGCGCCGGCGATGGCCGTATTGAGGCCGTGCCCCAGTGGTTGCAGCGTCAGTGGGTGAATAATGTCGCCACTACGCACATCATAGGCGCTGACGATAAGATTGAGCGGCGCACCGGCCAAGGCCATCATCCGAGCCAGTTGTCCCGCGCCTAAAACCAGAATATTCATGGCCTTACCCTTGTGGGTTGGGTTGAGCGAGAACAGCCTCAGTTTGCGCTTGGCGAAACGCATCCACTTTTGCCATCAAATCAGGGTCGGCCGTGGCGAGAATTTGTGCGGCAAGGAGGCCTGCATTCGCGGCGCCTGCGTCACCAATGGCGAGCGTACCCACTGCCACGCCTTTAGGCATTTGAGCAATAGAAAGCAATGAGTCCATCCCCTTTAACGCTTTTGACTGGACCGGCACGCCGAGCACCGGCAGGCTGGTGTGTGCGGCGGTCATCCCAGGCAAATGGGCGGCACCACCGGCGCCGGCAATAATCACTTTTATCCCGCGCTCGGCCGCTTGTTGGGCGTAGTCGGCCAGTAACTGTGGTGTGCGATGGGCGGAGACAATACGGGTTTCGTAAGGGATGGCAAAGTGATCCAACATAGCCGCTGCATGTGTCATGGTAGGCCAATCGGATTGCGAGCCCATGATGATACCGACAGTCATAATACGTCCTTCTTGATGACAAGCGTGAATAGGTTAAGCTGATCGTGGCGCGAATTATACCCAGATTTCATCGTAAGGAAAACGTTTGCGTCAGCGGTGAGGGATGAAATTCCGTCAAGATCCCAGTGCGTGGATCAGGTAAAGTAAGCACATAGTCTCAGTAACAAAGGATGTGAGCGTGGCACACGGTCAGTCGACAATTGATAAGCAAGCCGTGAAGGCTTTTTTCCTCCAGCTTCAAGATGATATTTGCCAACAGCTTGCGCAACAAGATGGTCAAGCGCATTTTATTGAAGATGCGTGGGAGCGTGAGAAAGGAGGCGGTGGCCGCAGTCGCGTCCTGCGTCAGGGCCAAGTATTTGAGCAAGCGGGAGTGAACTTCTCGCACGTATTTGGCGATCAAATGCCTGCCTCGGCGACCGCGCACCGCCCAGAGCTTGCCGGTCGCTGTTTTGAGGCCATGGGGGTGTCGTTAGTGATCCATCCTCACAACCCTTACGTGCCGACCTCACACGCGAACGTGCGGTTTTTCATTGCCGAAAAAGAAGGCGCTGATCCTGTGTGGTGGTTTGGCGGCGGCTTTGACCTTACGCCTTTCTATCCGTTCGAAGAAGACTGCCAGCACTGGCATGAGACCGCCAAAGCTTTGTGCGCGCCCTTTGGTGATAGCGTGTACGCTGATCACAAAGCATGGTGCGATCGCTATTTTTATCTGCCCCATCGCGATGAAACCCGTGGCGTCGGCGGGCTTTTCTTTGATGATTTGAACCAGTGGCCATTCGAGCAGTGCTTTGCCTATACCCAAGCGGTTGGAAAAGGTTTTATCGATGCTTACCTGCCGATTGTACAGCGCCGCAAGGCAACGCCCTATGGTGAGCGTGAACGCGATTTCCAGCTTTACCGCCGCGGACGCTATGTCGAATTTAACTTGGTGTATGACAGAGGCACGCTATTTGGCTTACAAAGTGGCGGGCGCACCGAGTCTATCCTGATGTCGATGCCGCCGATGGCGCGCTGGGAATATAATTGGTCACCCGATGAAGACGCGCCGGAAGCGAGACTCTATCGCGACTACCTTAAACCGAGGGAGTGGTAACAGATGACCGATCGTTATTGTGTGGTCGGCCACCCGATTGGCCATAGCAAGTCGCCGCAGATCCACGCCGCATTTGCGACGCAAACCCAACAAGACATCGACTATCAAGCCATTGAGGCGCCGCTTGAAGGCTTTGTGACCAGTATGCAGGCGTTTTTTGCCCAAGGAGGGTGTGGCGCCAATGTGACCGTTCCTTTTAAACAGCAAGCGTATGACTGGGTCGATACACTGACAGAGCGTGCCCGCCGCGCCGGTGCCGTGAATACGCTGGTTAAGCAAAACGATGGTTCTCTACTGGGTGATAATACGGATGGGGCAGGTTTGGTGACTGATTTGCACTACCACCGTGTGGCACTGCGCGATAAGCGTATTATGGTTGTGGGAGCGGGCGGTGCAGCACGGGGTGTGTTGCTTCCTTTACTGGAGCAAGCGCCAGCATCGCTGATGATTGTCAATCGCACCGAGCAAAAAGCCCAGCAATTAGCCGCTGCATTTGGTGAGGCCGGACCGATCACTAGTCATGCGGTGGATAGCCCCATGGCGGCGCCGGTCGATGTGATCATTAACGCGACCTCGGCGAGTTTACATCAAAACCATCCTCCTCTCCCTCACGGCGCGATTGGTCCAGCGACCACTGTCTATGACATGGTGTATCAAGCTGGCAGCACAACCAGTAACCAGTGGGCGCAACGCCAAGGAGCAGGACGGTGTTTAGACGGTTTGGGCATGTTGGTGGAACAAGCGGCGGAAAGCTTTGCTATATGGCGCGGCTGTCGGCCACAAACCGAACGTGTGCGTGAGCAGTTAAGAGAGGCACTCAATCAATGAATCAATCCCTTATTCTGGCTGCGGACGAAGCGCAGGTCGATACGGCAAAGGCGCGTATTTGTTTTTACGGCCAACTTAATGGTGCATTGTTACCATGCGCTGTCCGCTTTACTACCTTATCTGAGCTCGCCGACTGTGCGGTAGACTCGGATAATGCGCAGACGATCGTTGAACAGGTTTGGTTTGATATTGAAGAGCAAATGGAAGCGGCCATCGAATCAGAAGCGTTTGAACCCGATGGCAGCTTGGTGATCTAGCGCTCGCAGCGGTAGATGTCTTTGGTGTCGACATAGTTTTGCGCTGAGCGTGCAAAATAAGCACGCTCTTTGTCGGTAAGGGGGCGAACCTGTTTGACCGGTGAGCCAACATACAGGTAGCCGCTCTCTAAGCGTTTTCCGGGCGGGACTAAACTGCCAGCGCCAATCAGCACTTCATCTTCAATCACAGCGTCATCGAGAATAATCGTCCCCATTCCGACTAGGACTCGGTTGCCAATCCGGCAGCCGTGTAACATGACCTTGTGGCCGATTGTCACTTCTTCGCCAATGATCAGCGGGTAACCTTGTGGGTTTTCGGCATTTTTATGGGTGACATGAAGGACTGAGCCATCTTGTACATTGGTCCGTGCGCCAATCTGGATATGGTTCACGTCACCACGTGCCGCAACCAACGGCCAAATACTCACATCATCGCCTAGCGTAATATCGCCAGCCAATACACTGGATTCATCAATATAGACGCGCTCGCCAAGCTGAGGCGTCATGCCTTTATAGGCGCGCAGCTGTTTTACCATCACAGATCCCTCTTTTCTCTCTTAACAGTGCTAAATAGCGGCGAGTTTGATACCAGTTTTACACCCTAGCGAGCAAAAAAACAGCGAGTGACAGTTTTTTTCTAAAAAACACCTAAAAAGGACTTGCCAACCTGATCAGCTTCTCTATAATGCGCCTCCATCGACACGGCACGCAGGGCAAGCGTTCAGCGAGCATGTCGAGGCAAAAAATCGAATAAAAATAAACGCTTGACGTGAGTTTTTAAAAGATTAAGATAGCCGTCCACTTAACGCTAAGCGTTAGGGAAGTCAAAAAGAGGTTTTGTTTCACCCGGTTGGGTTGAAAATAAAAGATAAAATTTCTTCTTGACTTTAACGGTAAGGCGCGTAAGATACGCAGCCCTGGCCAAGCGAAGCGCCGCTTCGCACAGTCAACGCTCTTTAACAATTTGACCTATGCAATCTGTGTGGGCACTCGTTAAGAATAGACAAAAAGATTTATTCGATGAACTGAGTGACCAAACGACAACTTTTATAGTTGTTCGGCACAGTCAATTCGTTTGTCTCGTAAGAGACGAACAAAACAGTATTTATCGAGCCGTTTGTCTTTCCTTTATAGGAAAGCAAACAAAAGAACTTAAATTGAAGAGTTTGATCATGGCTCAGATTGAACGCTGGCGGCAGGCCTAACACATGCAAGTCGAGCGGAAACGGCAGCATTGAAGCTTCGGTGGATTTGCTGGACGTCGAGCGGCGGACGGGTGAGTAACGGCTGGGAAC